>DAOWHF010000079.1:0-5420 GCA_030641565.1 Methylomarinum sp. | reverse complement strand
ATTGAATTTGATGATGATGGCAATCCATTAACGGTTATTGGTACGCATACAGATATTAGTGAGCGTAAACAAGTTGAAAGAACACAAGAAAAAACGGCGCGGCTTTTACGGCGATCATTAACAGATTTATCCGCCTATACTGAAGCAATTAATCAGCATGCGAGTGTTTCTATTTCCGACCTTGATGGACGAATTATTGAGGTTAATGACAAGTTTTGTGAAGTAACAGGATACAGTCGTGCTGAATTATTGGGTCAGTCGCATAATTTATTAAATTCGGGTGTACATCCTGACGAATTTTTTGACGAAATGTGGCATACCATAAAAAATGGCAAAATTTGGCATGATGAAGTTTGTAATCGGACTAAAAACGGTGATCTTTACTGGCTTGATGTGGGTATTGTTCCTATTAAAAATCAAAACGAGCAGATTGTTCGTTTTCTATCCGTTCGGTTTGATATTTCTGAGCGTAAAAAAGCTGAAGCAGAACTGTATGCCAACTCACTTTATGTGCGCAGTTTACTTGAGGCAAGTGTTGACCCTTTAGTGACCATTAATGTTGAAGGAAAAATTACTGATGTCAATCAGGCGACTGAGCTGGTTACTGGAGTGGCTCGTAAGGATCTAATTGGTGATGATTTTTCTGATTATTTTGCTTCTCCAGATGAGGCACGTAAGGGGTACGAAATTGCTTTTAGAGATGGGGCCATTCAGAATTATCCCTTAACAATAAATCATAAGAATGGAAAACAAACTGAGGTGTTGTATAACGCTAGTGTCTATTTAAATCAGTTGGGGAATGTTCAAGGTGTGTTTGCTGCGGCACGTGATGTGACAGAGCAAAGAAAAATTGAACAAGACATGAAGCATCTAAATGAAAACTTAGAGATGCGTGTTGAAGAACGTACTCAAGAGTTATTAGAAGCAAAGCAAAAAGCGGAAGATGCAGCACTTGCAAAAAGTCATTTTCTTTCTAATATGACGCATGAAATCCGGACGCCAATTAACAGTATTCTAGGCATGTCTTATTTAGCACTTGATTCGTTACCTGAAGAGGCATCTAAACAGCGTAATTACATACAAAAAGTGTTTCATTCGGGTGAGCATTTACTTGGGTTAGTGAATGATATTCTTGATTTTTCTAAAATTGAAGCAGGAAAAATGGAAATCAATTCTATATGTTTTGATTTTAAAATGATTAAGGAAGACTTACATAGCTTCTTTTTTGAGAAAATGAAGCGGAAACAACTTGAGTTTATTATCGATGTGGATACCTCTATACCGGAATTTTTAAAGGGGGATATCTTACGAATACAACAGGTTTTAATTAACTTTATCAGTAATGCGCATAAATTTACCAATAAAGGAACAGTTCATGTTCATGCAGTGTTGTTATCAGAAACTGAATCTGACTGTTTCATCAAATTTTCAGTTAAAGATACCGGGATTGGTTTAACAGCAGAAGAGCAAAGTTCATTGTTTCAAACTTTTCATCAGGCTGATGCTTCAATTACCCGTAAATATGGTGGAACAGGACTAGGGCTTGCGATTTGTAAAGAAATAGTATTGCTGATGGGTGGAAGCTTGGGGGTTGATAGTCAGAAAGGTGAGGGAAGTGTATTTTGGTTTACGGTTAAATGTGATAAGTGTAGTAAAAATGATAAGTATAACTCTGAAGAACTAGAGGTTGATTTGGATATTGATAAGTTCTCTGTGTTAAATGGTGCAAAAATACTGTTAGTGGAAGACAATCTGTTTAATCAAGAAGTCGCTTTTGATCTCTTGAGCAATCAAGGTGTCATTGTGACAGTTGCTAATAACGGGGTTGAAGCACTTGAGAAACTAGCAAATCATTCCTTTGATTGTATATTGATGGATATGCAAATGCCCAAAATGGATGGACTTGAGGCAACTCGGCAAATTCGAAATCAATCGCATCTAACGGATATTTGCATCATTGCTATGACTGCTAACGCATTAACTAGCGAAAAACAAAAATGTTTTGCTGTTGGTATGAATGATTTTATAACCAAGCCTGTTCAGCCCGAGGTTTTGTATACAGTTTTAGCTAAATGGCTTAACAGTCAGAAGCCATTATTGGCGGAAGTCATTGAACCAGAAGATCTTGAGCAACTTAATGCGGCTCAAAATAATAAGCTGGATTCGTTAAATGATCCAAGTATTATTGATTTTTCAATATTGCAAAAAATGGTCGGTAATGATTTGAATGATCTACGTAAATTCTCGTTTAAATTTGTTGAATCTGTAGAACAGGGATTGAGTGAAATAGAGGTGGCGCTAAAACAAAAAGATCTCGTGACTATTGGGCATGTTGCTCATAGAATCAAATCACCAGCTAAAACAGTAGGTGCTATTGGTTTTACAGAGTTATGCCTGAAGTTGGAGCAATTAAATGAGAGTGAAGGAAATATCGAAAAAGCAGTTGAATTGATAGGGAGAATGCAAATGTTGTTAGTAAAGATTAAGGCACAAATTAAGTTGGCTTTTCCTGATTCCTAGCGTAGTATTTGAGAAAAATCATTGTTTACGACCGTATTAATAATGATATTTTAAACCGTTCTAATACAATCAACTGCGTATTTATAATATTACTTATTGATGATGAATATTCCTATTACCTGAATATATATTGTTGCGAAGTCGCAGGTTTAGATATTATCATTCAATGGAAAATTAATTTGGAGAAAACTCGTAATGAATAAAAGACATATTCTCATCGTTGATGATGAAGAATTTATTCGCGATTTATTATGTATTTATCTTGATGAAACTTACGCCATAATATTAGCAGCTGATGGAGAAGAGGCTTGGGAGATATTAGATAGCAATAAATATGAGTTTTCCTCTGTTTTACTTGATTGCATGATGCCCAGGCTAGATGGAATGGGGTTATTAAAGCGGATTAAAGCAGATAGTCGTTTTATTCATATCCCCGTTATTTTACAAACGGCACTGGATGTTTCTGACAGTATTTCTGAAGGTGTTGCTGCTGGCGCGTTTTATTATTTAACTAAACCGGTTGCTCAGCAAACTGTATGTGCCGTTGTTAAAAGTGCTATTGAAAATTTTATCACTGTAACAGCTAAGCAGAGAGAAATAACAAGCGAACAGAAACAATATATTGGCTTATTTCAGCAGGTTATTTTTCAATTTAAAACATTGCAGGAATCTCGGGTTTTATCTCCAAGAATAGCTGAACTTTTTCCTGATCCTCAGCGTGTATTATTAGGGATTAATGAGTTATTAATCAATGCTGTTGAGCATGGTAATTTGGGTGTTAGTTATGAGGATAAATCCAAGCTGTTGAAGGATGGTTGTTGGGAAAGCGAAATTGAATGCCGTCTTGGTTTGCCAGAGCATGCAGATAAAACTGTTTTAGTGCAAATAACGCGTAGTACTGAGAGTATTTCCATGGTAGTTATAGACCAAGGAAACGGATTTGATTGGACGAAGTATTTAGAAATATCATCCGAACGTGCCTTTGATTTGCATGGTCGAGGGATTGCCATGAGTAAGATGATTAGTTTTGATTCCATTAGTTATCATGGGTCTGGTAATGAAGTGAGAGCAGAGATTCTCCTATAGCATTACTCTTGCAGCAGGATATTTATAGACCACTCTAATTCAGTGAAATGTCCAAATTCACTGGCTCTTAATATGCCCTTTTTATCCACTATGATATGTGAGGGTGTGCCCTGTAAATTATAGCGCTGGAAGGTTTCTGCTTGATACAAATGTGACTGTAAATAGTTGAGTGCTTGTTGTCTGATTTGTTCTTGTTGATAATTTTCTTGTCGTGAAAAGTCCCGCACATATTGTTCGACAAATTGTGTTATTTCATCCTCTGTTATTTCTTTTTGTTGCTTACTGATGCTATCCATGGCAACTGGAAAAGGGATGTGATACGGTAATTGACCGTTAATTAAGCGATTATTTTGTTCCAATACCCTTAGCGTTTCAGCTATCGGCGTATCTTGATTGATTGTTAATTTGAGATTTTCAACTGTGTTTTTATCAAAATCCTCAAAAGCAGTTGCCATGCCTATGACAGTTAAACCTTTGGCGTGATACCGCTGGTATAAGTCTATCGCTTGAGGAAGGCTGTATAAAAAACATCCAGGGCAGTTGACTTGAAATACTTCGATTAATACCACCGAACCGAGTAATTGATCCAAATTAGTAGGATCACCTTGTACCCAATCAGAAAGTTGTAATAATGGTGCTGTGTTACCTATTTTGGCTAGCGGCTTCATTGTAAGCCTCTTCTTATTGGTAGATGACTAACTGGGCTATACGTTGATCAATCTTTTTAAGCATGTTTTGATACTTAGCACTATAGATTGAGTCATACTGTTGTTTAAAAACAGTATGACTCATTTTTTCGGGTAAGTCTCTTACCTCAGGCATAAAAGCCGTATAGTCTTTTATATTAAACATGCGTTTTTGTAGCTTTCTTGCCTCAGTCGGAGAGGCGATAGCAGTTTTACCAAAACGTAACCCTGCTCTATCTCCCGCTAAATCTATAAAGCTAAAGCCACTGCCTTGTTTAGCATCATTAAGTTCTTTTTCTTGTCCTAAGATATGAGCAAGTGTTTCAGCACCTGTTGCAGCAAGTACCGCAGAGATCATAAAATGCTTAGCCATATCTGTTCTTCTATATAAAGAAGCAGGGTAGTTTTTTTGTGTTTCCAGGCCTAGTTTAAAGGGTAAAAAGGCCTGAATTTCATTCTTATTAACATAACTGCTGATGGCGATAAGTACCGCGCGGTTTTCTGCAATAGCGGTATTAATTGTTGAGCGTTGATAGGCAAACTTAAACAGCGGTTGTAATAGCCCGGCAAGAGATAATCGCCATTTTGGATCGTGCTGAGCAATTATGTTGCTCAGGTGTTGCTGATAAAAAATAACGGATTGATAATTTTTATCATTCAGGCTCAGTTTGTTGTTTAGGTTTTTTGGGGAGGTATAGCTAATGGTTAATTGCTTATTGCTTATTTGTATCCCCCTAATATGCTGAGCTGCAAGAATATAATAATCTTTTAGAGGGGTGTATTTAATAATGCTCTCAATAATTAATCCGGCAAATTCATCGGCAATTTTAATACGTCCAATTTTAAGTGAATTAATGACAGGGTAACCTTGTTGCTTAGTTAGGATAAAACTAAAATTGAGATATTTTCCAAAATAATTATTATTCAATAATAATGAAATCTTAAAGCGTAAGAGATTATCTTCAACAGCAATGTTTGAGGTGCTGTGTGTGTAATAATTTAGAAGGTAACTGAGTGTAAGGTTAAGATCTTTTTCATTGAGGCTGATGGATTCTTGCGTATAGGATGCGGTATGGCTGATGAGTTTTTTAGCTTTTTGAATATCGCTATGATTGATAGACCAGTGGT
>DAOWHF010000025.1:0-4621 GCA_030641565.1 Methylomarinum sp. | reverse complement strand
CCTCTTAATATTATAGGGATTTGTTTAAAGTTTGTTTGATAATCATGAGACACAATCTATTACCAAGCTACTGGTTTTTGAATTTATAACGGGCGGCGGGTTTTCTCAAGCAGCATTACCTGACTCCTTGGCAACAGAAGGCTTGTTGATGCTTGAAGTAATGATTGAAGAGTTAGCATTAGTTCCAGCAATACAGATCACAGTGTTACTTGATTGGCGATTTAATCAACTCAATTTACCATTAAATATAAATGCCGTTGTTGTGGCAAAAGATCAGTCAGTGTATGAGATATTGCCGGCATTAATCGAGCAGGCTGATTTTATATGGCCTATTGCACCTGAAATGGACTCTATTTTAAAAAAAATAACGGCTTTGGTAGAAGATCAGGGTAAGGGATTGCTTAATTCATCATCTGAGGCAGTGGCAATTTGCAGTGATAAGCTGATAACGGCACAGGTATTACAGAATAACGCGATTAAGGCTGTAAACACCATTCAATTGGATGGGTTTTCCTCAGATCTTATAGGGCAATGGGTGATTAAGTCTAAAGATGGAGTCGGGTGTTTAAATAATTATCTTATTTCTAGTGAGTATGAGTTTGAGCAGGTAAATAACAAGATTCAGTGCAAGTCAGATTACATTATTCAGCCTTATGTAAAAGGTGATTCGCTCAGTTTATCCTGCTTGTTTAGAGAGGGAAAAGCCTGGTTGTTGTGCTGTAATAACCAACAGGTTGAAATTAAGCGGGGTAGTTTTAAGCTAAATGCCTGTGAGGTTAATATAACCAGCAACAATATGGAAAAGTACCAATGTTTAATAGATCTGATATCCCAGGCAATACCAGGTTTATGGGGCTATGTTGGTATTGATATTATTCAGCCTGAATTAAATGATCCCTGGGTTGTTGAAATAAATCCTCGATTAACAACCTCCTATGTGGGGATTAATCAGGCATTAGATTTTAATGTAGCCGCAGCGGTATTAGATATGCTCGATAAAGAGCATGTCATAAAAAAAATGTGTAATAAACAAATAACTGTATCAATAACCGCATGAAGTATGGAAAAGATATGAACGATTACAAAAAAAACAGTAAAGCATGAGCCAGTGTATTGTAGGTTGGGATATCGGTGGGGCGCATGTTAAAGCAGCAGTGCTTGAGCCAAATGGTGTTATCTCTAATGTTTTTCAGCACCCTTGCCCTTTATGGAAAGGTATTGAGTATTTAAATCTGGCCGTTAAGCAGATTATGTCTGAAATTTCAGGGGCTCATAGTCAGCACGCCATTACCATGACAGGTGAGTTGGTTGATTTGTTTGAAAGCCGAGACCATGGGGTTGAACAAATTATTGCTGCCATGCAGGCTGTATTAGTTAATTATGAATTGTTTGTTTATGCAGGAAATAATGGGTTTTTAACGCCAAACCAGATTCAAACGCAGCATTACGCCTCTATTGCATCTGCCAATTGGTTGGCCAGCGCATCATTAGCTGCCAGTATGTTAAACAAGGGACTGTTTATCGATATAGGCAGTACGACAACAGATATTTTGTTGTTATCTGATCATAAAGTACAAGCACTTGGTTTAACTGATTATGAAAGAATGGTCTCTGATGAGTTGGTTTATACCGGAATTGTTAGAACAGCAGTGATGGCTGTTGCTCAAACAGCTCACTTTAAAGGGCAATCTATGGGCTTAATGGCAGAATATTTTGCAACCATGGCTGATGTTTATCGTTTAACCGGTGAATTAAATGAAGTGCATGACCAAACAGATACTGCTGATGGTGCAGAAAAAACAGTGTTGGCCAGTGCTAAGCGATTATCCCGAATGACAGGGTATGAATATGCAAGTGATGACTTGCCGCTATGGCAACAATTTGCACAAAATATAAAGTCTCAGCAGAAAACAAAAATCCAGAATGCTTGTGAAAGACAGCTATCCCGAAACTTGATAACTAAGGCTGATTTTTTTATAGGGGCTGGGGTAGGGCGGTTTTTGGTTAAGCAAATAGCCGCTGATTTAGGCTACCCTTATCTGGATTTTACTGATTTGATTGATAGTGAGTTAAATAATACAGAGATGGATATTGCTGATTGTGCACCTGCTGCTGCAGTTGCTTTACTTGTATACTTTGCGCGGTTACGGATGCGGAATTTATAGCGAGTTTATTTTTGTCGAGAGCAAGACGCTGAAACAGGCGCATAGCAAGCTCTACAACTGTTTCAGCAACGCTGCTATCGTCATAAAATCAGCCGCTAGAAATCCGCAGTCGTGGCTGTGTGAAGTATATAGCTAAATTAATTGTTATAATACATTCTCTTAATGTCTCTCTTTGTTAAATGACGATAGAAAAACAACAATTTTCCCCTTTACCTTATTTTGAAGATAGCTCTCTACTGTTCTCTGCTATTGCAGATAAACCGTGGTCAGTTTTTCTAGATAGTGGCTTTCCTAATAGCGCGCAAGGGCGTTATGACATTATTGCGACTGATCCCGTTATCACTTTGGTGACTAAGGGAAGTGGCACTAAAATCACTGATGCGACTGGTATTAACAATTCAGATGAAGATCCATTTATCTTGGTTAAGCAATATCTAGGTGCTGGGTTTAAATCGAATAAAGATATTCCTTTTAATGGTGGTGCGATTGGTTATTTTTCTTATGACTTGGCGCGAAGACTAGAAAACCTGCCAGAAATAGCGAAAGATGCAGAAAACATTGCAGAAATGGCAGTGGGCATCTATTCGTGGGCAGTAATTATTGATCACCTTAAAAAAGAAAGCTGCTTGATTGGACATGATATAGAGCCATCAAACTGGCAGGCTTTAGTTAAGCAATTTAGCGTGCTAGTGGCAGAACCACAGTTGGAAGCTTTTACAGTATTAGAAAAGCCAATCTCTAACATGGATAAAAATAGATATGCTCAGGCTTTTGATAAAATTAAAGCCTATTTAAAAGAGGGTGATAGCTATCAAGTGAATTTGGCGCAACGATTTTGTAGTGCTTGTTCAGGTAATGCTTGGTTGGCTTATAAGGCCTTGCGGAAAATCAATTCGGCACCTTTTAGTGCTTATTTAAATTTTCCTGAGGTACAGGTTTTAAGTTCATCACCAGAACGATTTCTTAAAGTATCTGAGGGTGAAGTTGAGACAAAACCGATTAAAGGTACACGTCCTAGACTGTCAGAAGATGCTGAGGATAAAAATCAAATCACTGTATTATCAGAAAGTAAAAAAGATCGTGCAGAAAATGTAATGATAGTTGACTTGTTAAGGAATGATATTAGCAAGAATTGTAAAGAAGGCTCGGTTAAAGTACCCAAATTATTTGCTGTTGAAAGTTTTGCCACAGTACATCATTTAGTCAGTACGGTAAAAGGCGTATTGGCAGATGGTCAACATGCTTTAGACCTGTTAAGAAACTGCTTTCCAGGTGGGTCAATCACGGGTGCACCTAAAATTCGTTCGATGGAAATTATCGAAGAATTAGAGCCTAATCGCCGTGGTATTTATTGTGGGTCTATTGGTTACATCGGTTTTAATGGCAATATGGATACCAATATTGCTATTCGCACCTTGGTTTATTCTGATAACAGCATTCGTTTTTGGGCGGGTGGCGGTATTGTTAATGATTCTGTCATGGAAGATGAGTATCAGGAAAGTTTTGATAAGGCTGATGCTTTACTTCGCTTATTGGAACAATTTAAAAAGTAATGCGGGTCATTAAATTAGGTGGTAGTTTAATGACTGATAGGGCATCCTTAACCGGTTGTTTAAATAGTATAGAACAAATGGACAAGGTTGTTGTTGTTCCTGGTGGCGGTGTATTTGCTGATCAAGTACGTTCTGCTCAGCAACAATGGCAGTTTGATGATGATATTGCACATCAAATGGCTATTTTAGCCATGCAACAAATGGCATTGCTTTTTAAAGGCATCAAGCATTCTTTTGTTTTAGCAGGCAATGTTTTAGAGATACAGCAAGCCTTGCTAACGCATTCGGTGGTGATTTGGTCGCCAGATATTCACGAGCTTAATGCTTCCGCTGTACAAGCAAGTTGGGATATTACTTCAGATAGTTTGGCAGCATGGCTGGCTAGGCAATTAACGGCAAAAGAATTGATTTTGGTTAAGTCTGCTGAAATCCCTTTAAGCTTAAGTGGCCAGCAAATACAACAAGACATAGTTGATCCAGCATTTGATCAATATACGCAAAATTCATCGTTTAAAATCACTCTTATTAATAAAAATAGTTTTAATGAATACACCTCTAGTTAGTTTTCTGGTTACCTTTATCAAAAAAAGGATGGATGGCTTTTATTACCAAAGTCGAGAGTCACTTTTTGGGCATCATAAGCGTGATCTTGTGGTTATTCAGGTTGATCATGCTTGCAACAGCTTAAAAGGGACTAGAGACCAATTTGAAGATGCATTGCAACAATTTAAAGCTATCGTCAATGTACAAGAAACTTCACTTGAGCATCGTTACAAATTACTGCAAAGACAGTTTGAATTTTGTAAAAATAAAACAGATGATGTCAGTCACAGAAGGACTGCGATAGAAGAGGTAAGTAATTCTTTATTTAAAGAGTGGGAAGATGAACTAGGGCAGTACAGT
>DAOWHF010000076.1:0-3666 GCA_030641565.1 Methylomarinum sp. | reverse complement strand
GGAGATAAATAATAGTTTCGCTTTCATAGTAACCCCTCAAAATATGAAAATTAGTCAATTAGACATATGTTGCTTTAGTTAATTCAGTCTGACATATGTTGCTCTTGTAACACGATACTCATCAGCAGCATCGGAGAATTAGAATATTCTAATACTCATACCAAGTAAAGCCCTAGGTTATTATTTTTATCAAGAAAAATCCTTAGTCCCTATTTTTTTTCCTAACGACTATCTCTCAGAGCCTTTAATACACAAAGTCTAGCCCACTTTTTCATAGGTAATAATGCGAACCATTTTCATTAGTAAAATTAGACTGTTTTATCGGCAGTGAATGCCATTACATTTCCCCATCAATACTCCTAATCGTAAAAACGCTATATTAGGGAAACCAAATAACGTAAAGGAGCATCAAGATGCGATTATTTCTTCTGATCATCATATTTATTTTCTAGGCTTGATAGCAATAACATGAATATGTGCCATTTGGAAATAAGCCATTCTGTAAGATTTTAAAAGCCTACGGCTTAAAACTCAGCCTCAATTTGGAAGCGCATTAACTCTCTGGTGACTGGGTGGTTAAACTCTAAAGACTCTGCGTGCAGGTGTAAGCGGTTGGCTTTATCACCGTAGAGATCATCCCCTAAAATAGGTGTGTTTAATCCGTTTAAATGAGCTGAATGTACACGTAATTGGTGTGTCCGTCCGGTGACAGGATAGAAATAAACTTTTGTCTGGTTGTTCTTTCGCTCTATCACTTCCCATTGGGTTTTAGCTGCCTTTCCATGCTCATAACAGACCAATTGTCTAGGTCTGTCATCTAAATCAACGCGTAGCGGTAGGTCTATAATGCCTTCATCTTCTTTTATTAAGCCGTCTAATAAGGCTACGTAGCGTTTTTTTATCGTGCGTTTTATAAATTGTCTTTGCAGTTTTTTATTCGCTTCCTTGGTTAAGGCAATCAACATTAAGCCTGAGGTAGACATATCGAGTCTGTGTACGATTAAAGGACCTGTGGCTCTGGGATAGCTTTGTTTAATGCGTAAATAAACTGAGTCTTCTATGTTTGCTCCAGGTACAGATAAGAGCTCGGCGGGTTTATTAATCACCAACATGACATCGTCCTCATAAACAATGTCGATCGATTTTTCTTTAGCGGAGTTATTCAATAAGGGATTGTCATCCATTTTAATCCCTTCAAGCATATGTTCTAAAATAGGCTGACACTTTCCTTGGCAAGCCCCATAGAAATTTTGATGTTTTTTAATCTCTGATTTAGGCGACTCCCCCCACCAGAATTCAGCCATAGCCAAAGGCTTCAATTCCCTTTTAAAGGCATATTGTAATAACTTTGGCGCAGCACATTCCCCTGCCCCCGCTGGCGGAGTGAGCTGAGAGGTGTCCTTAAAAATATCAAACAAGCTTTTTGGCGTACCATTTTTATTTAGAAAACGATACTGATCAAATAGTTTTTGCTGTAAAGCGGCGGATAAGTCTTTACGCTGGTTTTTTAAAGCCGTAATTTCATCGGTAACAAGATTAAGATTTACTTCTGCTTTTTTAACTCTCTCATCCCAATAACTATTTAACTCTCTTAGCTGATTTTTTTGTCTAATACTTTCTTTACTTAATTGATCTTTAAGCTGTAAAAAATCATCAGCATTCATCCCTATTTCAGCAGCAATTCTTTGGGCTTTTCTAGTTTTACGCCCCTCAATCATCCTCTCTCTATGTTCTTTAATTTTTAGTATAGAAGATTCTATTTCAGAATTTAAAGCTGTTTCAAATTCTAAAATTTGAGGGTTTCTCTCTAGGCTTTTAATCTGCTCATTAATTAGATTAATCTGTTTTTGACCCACCATAAAAAAACCATTTTCAGCCAGCATATCAAAGACTGGTGGAACGAATTTTGAAAGATGATTTGTCTCTGCCAATTTTCCAGAAAATGCGGCCAAATATCCAATTTCATTGTGTTTATTTTGAACCAATAAAACACCAAACATCTTGCCGATAGCCGTGTCTTTATTGCCTGTAATACCAAAATTATGCTGCCATTCTGTTTGTGTTTTAAGATGGTTTTGTAACTCCTTTGCAGCTAATAAACACAAAGGGTGCGGCTGGTAATAAAAGGGAAAGGTAAAGCGTTCAGGCAAGGTATAAGAATCGATAGATTCTTTAAAAGCGGTAAAATAATTTTCTTTCAAGGGTATATTTTAATCTGTTGTGATGGATGTTAATCCACAAATATAGGATGGACAAAGCTTACGCTCACGTCCAAACCACATGGATGAGGTGAATGCAAATAATGCATAATGCCATGGATGACATGTAGTAGAGCAACGCAGGAGCAGTTGCCGAGCAGCAATTATCTGCCTTACCTACATTCATGTAGGCAAAGGTTCTTTCGTGCCCATCATTTTAAGTGAAATGGGATCGATAAATTCGTTTTTATCAATCAATTAACTATTGATTTTCATTAAACACCAAAACAGTGACTTCATCTTCCGTCTCCACTGTCACATCAAATGTGATTGGCCTACAACACACCTGACAATCTTCAATGTAATTTTGATGTGGCTCAGAACCATCTATCAGAATATCTATTATTTCCCCACAATAGGGACACTGCACTTTTGTCTCATCCAGATCACTCATAAGAATTATTGTGTTTTTTACTACTCTGATAATTTATCATCAACCTTACATTGGCTTAATGCCCTTGAAATGTCCTGCAACTCACCTTTCTTTGCAATGATTTCTATTCGGCTATTGCTGGAGGCTGGCGATGACACATAATCAATAATGCCATCAACACTGTTAATAATGAACCAGCCTTTTTTTGTGTAAAAGATGCCTTTTATTCTTTCAACTTTAAGCCGACTAAACAAGTTGTTTAGCTGTCCATAATCAAAACAGCTATGTTCTGGAAAAATGTAACCAAAACTTTGGTAGCCATCGGCTTCGTTTTTAAATTGCTGACGAACACTATCAACCGAAGACATTTTGGTTAATTTATGCGCATTTGGATGTAAGGCCTGTCTTTTAGGGTTTCTGCTAATATCTAACCAAGCAATATCTAATTGTCCTTGCGTGGTCTGTGCGACCAAACCTTTAAGCGGGTTACTTTTTTCTGCCCAATGATGAAATAAACTACTGGCTTCAGTGCCTGCCAAATCCATTTTATTGGCTACCAATACATCAGCTAACGCTATTTGATCTGTAAAGTTTTCGTGTGAAGTATAACGGGAATCTTTTAATTTTTCTGGATCAACCAGGCAAATACTCGAACGAACGTCCAATACCTCTTTAAATGAGCCATTAACTAACATATCCAACACCTTTTTAGGGTGTCCCAGCCCCGTAGGCTCAATAATTAGACGGTCTGGTCTAACTTCTTTTAACAAGCGGTTTATACTCACCTGAAAAGGTAGGGCTACTGCACAGCATAAGCACCCACCCGAAATTTCTTTTACAGTTGCACCAGCAGCTGTAAATATAGCCCCATCAATCCCAACTTTGCCAAATTCATTGACCAGCACTGCCCAGGTTTCGTTTTTTGGCTTTTGTTTTAATAAGCCAAGAATCGCGGTGGTTTTACCCACACCAAGAAAACCCATGACTAGATTGGTGGGGACATTAGTTAATTTTTCATTCATACGCTAAATACAG
>DAOWHF010000320.1:0-2768 GCA_030641565.1 Methylomarinum sp. | reverse complement strand
GGATTACCTTTAACGCCACAACCCTACAAAACCATTGCCCAGCAATTGGGGTTGACTGTTGAGACAGTGATGAAACGAATGCAAGTCATGCAGGAAACAGGGGTTATTCGTCGTATAGGTGTAGTACCTAATCACTATCGCTTAGGCTATAAGTTTAATGGCATGACAGTGTGGAATATTGCAGATGAGCATATTGATGAGTTAGGGCAACAGGTGGGACAGTTAGATTTTGTCAGTCATTGTTATCATCGTCCCAGACATGAGCCTGAATGGTCTTATAATTTGTTTGCTATGGTGCACAGTAAAACAGAAAATGGTGTTAAAGAACAGATTGAAACAATCGCTGAGCTATTGGGTGAATATAATCAGGGACAAGATGTTTTGTTCAGTACCCGCATTTTAAAGAAAACGGGATTAAGGATAGGGAAGAGTCGTGTTTAGATTAAGCCAGTATATGCGTGAGGTGTTACAACCTACGCCTTTAAAACCAGTCCGAAAACCTTCGGGGCCTGTGGTTATTTGGAATTTAATTCGTCGTTGTAATTTAACTTGCAAGCATTGTTATACCACCTCCGCAGACATAGATTTCCCGGGTGAATTAACTACGCCTGAAATTTACACGGTGATGGATGATTTAAAGGACTTTAAAGTCCCTGTATTGATTTTATCTGGAGGTGAACCGTTACTGCACCCCGATATATTTGATATATCCAGACGCGCTAAAGCTATGGGCTTTTATGTAGCACTTTCCAGTAATGGTACCTTAATCACCCAGGATAATATCGCTCAAATTGCAGCGATAAATTATCAATATGTTGGTGTCAGTCTGGATGGTATCGGTGAGACACATGATAAGTTTAGACAAAAACAAGGTTCGTTTGCAGATTCAGTAGTGGGTATCGGCTTATGCAGAGATCATGGTATTAAAGCAGGGGTTCGCTTTACCTTAACTCAGGATAATGTGCATGATTTTCCTGCCATGTTACAGCTGGTGGATGATGAAGATATCGACAAATTTTATTTATCACATTTAAATTACGGGGGCAGGGGTAACAAAAATCGTAAAGACGATGCAGGGTTCAAAATGACCCGTGATGTGATGGATCAGTTGTTTGAGCAATGCCTGAAATGGGAGAAACAAGGACTGGAGCGAGAAATAGTCACCGGTAATAATGATGCCGATGCGGTTTATTTTTTGCATTGGGTAAAGAAAAACTATCCTGATCGAGCTGCACATATACAATCAAAACTAGAGCAGTGGGGCGGGAATGCCTCTGGCGTTAATGTCGCCAATATTGATAATTTAGGTAATGTACATCCCGATACTTTTTGGTGGCATTACAATTTAGGCAATGTTAAACAGCGAACTTTCTCTGATATTTGGCAAGATGTTTCAGACCCTTTAATGGCAGGGCTTAAGCAAGTCCCTAGACCATTAGAAGGGCGATGTGGCAGGTGTGATTATCAACAAATATGTAATGGCAATACCCGTGTGCGTGCACAACAAGTATTTGATAACCCGTGGGCAGAAGACCCAGGTTGTTATTTGTATTCGAGTGAAATCTAGTTAGCAGTCTCGTTCTATTAGCTAAAGCTGATAAGATCATAAGGTCTTTAGCTAAAGTGAAAAATTACTATTATTCACAACAAAAAATCTATTTACACAGAGATCATAGAGGGGCTCAGAGAAGAGACTTGTAAAAAATAGTTTTCTGCTGTTTTGCTTCAACCTCATGGTTTGATTCTGACAGTTACCCTGAATGCTTTTCTTTTAAGTGTTCAACATGAGCAATTAGTGTGTCGACTGTTTCTTTTAATAAATCGAGTTCATCAATCGTCAGATCGATTAACTGCTCAAGGTTGTACTCTATGCTATCGATTATCTGCTTATGAGGTCGTAGTATTGGTCTCATAAAATAGCTTGTAACCGTCGCTACGATAGTACCGAAGAACAAAACTGAACCAATGACTATCCATGCCCCCTCTAATTAACTGAGCCGTAGCTGATACCGGTGCATCAGCGATACCAGCAGCAGAAAATGCAGCGCCCCCCAATACAGCACCTCCCCATATGAATTGATAGATGCACCTTCAAGGTCGCGTTCAGCAAAGTAGACACCAGCTGAAAATATTAGCCAGAGCACAACTAATAGAAACACCATTTTTGTAAATGGCATACGAACGTAGACACTCTTAATAAATCGTGCATGTCTCTTAAAATGATTCATCATTTACGTCAACTCATAGAAAAAAGGCATATTTCTTTAAAAAAACGTAAGTTAATAAAGGTTTAACTCACACGTAAATCCATTTTATCGATAGCGTGTATGGGGGCATCGTTACCAGCCATTAAATCGTTAATGGTGGCATAGACCATTTGATGCTGTTTCACTTGAGATAGTCCATTAAATGATTCTGAAATAACGGTTAAGGCATAGTGGCGTTCACCTCCACAAATCACTTCTGCTTGTGCATTGGGGATTTGTGTTTCAATGCGTTGTTTAATTTCGGCCGTTAAATCTGAAGATGTCATTGGTTTTTGATCCTGTTTCTAAATAAAAAATGGAAGGACATCATAGAACTTAATCAGCTTAAATGTAAGCTTATATACTCCGCGCGGCCAAGTTTTCGGTTTTCTATTGGCTGTTTTTTCAGATAGCTGCGTTGCTGAAATAGATAATTGGACTCCCCCACCCTTCAGGCGGAGTAATATAGTTGCTCTCAAACAAAATATTAAGGAGTCCAGAAAATGAAGAATACTACGATTG
>DAOWHF010000141.1:0-2250 GCA_030641565.1 Methylomarinum sp. | reverse complement strand
TGGTGCACGGCGCTATTGGTGAATTAATCATAGAGTTTATCCTTAAATTCACACAAATCTTCAATCACACAGCTTTGACATCGGGGCTTTCGAGCAATGCAGGTATAGCGACCATGTAGAATTAATAGATGGTGAGCATCTAATTTATGTTGTTTTGGCACCCACTTTTCCAGGTTGTTTTCAACGATCAGTACATTTTTGCCTTTAGCGATACCTGTTCGATTGGATACTCTATATATATGGGTATCCACAGCAATGGTCGGCTGGCCAAAAGCGGTGTTTAAAATGACATTGGCCGTTTTTCTTCCGACGCCAGCAAGTGCTTCCAGCCCTTCTCTGGTTTGAGGCACTTCACCGTTATGTTTATCCAGTAAGCGCTGGCAAAGTTTAATGATATTGGCGCCTTTGGTGTTAAATAAGCCGATGGTTTTTATGTAGTGTTTTAAGCCCTCTGCACCTAAATCAAGTATGGCTTGCGGGGTATTGGCTACAGGGAATAGTTTAGCCGTTGCTTTATTAACTCCTTTGTCGGTTGCCTGAGCGGATAAAACCACGGCAATCAGTAACTCAAAGGGGCTGCTGTATTGCAGTTCGGTTTCTGGATTGGGGATGGCTTCGGCTAAACGATCAAAAATAGCCAGACGTTTTTCTTTATTCATTATTAATATTGTAGATTATTGATCGCACAAAGGCTCAAAGGCAGCAAGAAGAGCAAAAAGTTATCTTCGCGGCTTGGTGTGAGAAAAATATATAAGGATGTTCATTCAGACGTATTTAGAACTAAGACAGCATGTTTTTTAAATTGGCTAAGTTAGCTTTACCCCGTTCTTTAATTACTTCAGGTTCCAGCTGTTTTTTGTTGCTCCACTCTAAATCTTCTTCAGGTAATTCGTTTAAAAACCGGCTGGGTTCGCATTCGGCAATATCGCCATAGCGTTTTCTATGAGTGCAATAGCTTAACGTACAGGTTTGTTGGGCGCGGGTAATGCCTACATAAGCCAGTCGCCTTTCTTCTTCTATATTATCGGTTTCGATACTATTCTGATGCGGCAATATATTTTCTTCTATACCGATTAAGAATACGTGCGGAAACTCTAAACCTTTTGATGCATGTAAGGTCATTAAGCTGACTTGGTCACCGGCTTCTTCTTCCTGATTACGTTCCAAAATATCCATCAGTAATATTTTTGAGATGATTTCAGACAAAGACTTTTCGTTGTCTTTTTCTTTGTCGGCAATACGCTTTAACCATTCGATTAAATCGTGTACATTTTTTACTTTACGTTCGGCCGCTGCTTGGGTTTTACTATTTTCGTTTAACCAGGCTTCATAATTGATTTGCTGGATAAAGTGGTCGATTATGGCGAAAGTGTCGCCTTTTTCAATCTTATCTGCAGTATCAAGTACCCAACGGGTAAATTTGTTGAGGCGCTGAATTGATTTTTCGGGTAAATGTTGGGTTAATCCTAATTCACCACACGCAGAGAATAAACTGATGTGTCGCTCATTGGCATAAGCCCCTAATTTTTCCAGTGTGGTTGGACCAATCTCACGTCGCGGGGTATTGATGATACGGAGTAGGGCGGCATCATCATTTTGATTAACAAATAAACGTAGATAAGCCAGAATATCTTTAATTTCGGAGTGAGCAAAAAACGAGGTACTGCCACTAATAAAGTAAGGGACGTTGTTTTCCCTTAAACCTCGTTCAAATAGACGTGACTGATGATTGCCTCGATATAAAATGGCATAGTCAGAATAGCTGCCGCCATGTTTAAATTTATGATGAATAATTTCCGATACAACTTGTGCAGCCTCATTACGATCATCTTTATGGCTCATCACTCGTAAAGGGTCGCCAAAGCCGAGATTACTCCATAGCTTTTTTTCAAAGGCATGAGGGTTATTGGCTATCAGGTGATTGGCTACTTTTAGTATGCGTCCGGTCGAACGGTAGTTTTGTTCCAGTTTTATCACTTGCAGGCGAGAATAATCCTTTTCTAATTGCGCCAGATTCTCTGGTTGAGCACCACGCCAGGCATAAATTGACTGGTCATCATCTCCCACCACGGTAAAGCTACCTAAATTACCGGCTAATAATTTAACTAATTGGTATTGGGTAATGTTGGTATCTTGATATTCATCAACTAGCATATAACGGATTTTATTCTGCCATTTTTCTAAAATCTCGGGATGCTGTTGAAATAATAAAACAGGCAGTAAAATTAAGTCATCAAAATCGGCGGCGTT
>DAOWHF010000034.1:0-4872 GCA_030641565.1 Methylomarinum sp. | reverse complement strand
TGACCACAAATAAGCGACACAACTTTATATGTTTTTCTGGTTTTGGCAATGGCTGAGGTAGAGGTAACTTGAATTGCAGTTTTGTTCTTTAAATCACCTAAATCTATAGCTTCTGCATTAGGGCTTATTGTATTTATATTTTCCAATTCATAACCAATAGAAGTTACGCATTGACAGGCAATGTTAAACTATGAACATTAAAAATACCAAAGCCAGCGGAAGGCCAAGCCTTGATAAGAGAAATAACACGCCCATTAACAGCCCATTGCACCTTGCCGATGTATATAGGTTTTTTATTAAGTGAACCAAAACAGGCAAGTTGTCGCCGATTAGGAGAGCTAATGTCTATTTCGCATGATAGCGTCAACCGCTTTCTGAATCGAGAAATGTATAGCGGACGTGATTTATATGACGAAGCCAGTCCCACGTTGAATCTAAAGGGGGGGGACCTTGAGTGTAGACGATAGTGTGCTCGATAAACCTTATAGTCAGTATATGGAGCTAGTGAGTTATTTTTGGTCAGGTAAACATCATCGGTCTGTTAAAGGAATCAACCTTGTCACCTTGTATTACACCGATATCCAAGGGAAACACCAACCTGTTAACTTTCGGGTGGTTGACAAAGCAGAAGACAAAACAAAAAATGACTATTTTCAGGAGATGCTGACTGAAGTATTAGCTTGGGGGCTTGAGCCAGCTTTTGTAACGGGAGATAGCTGGTACAGTTGTGTGAGTAACCTTAAATTGATAAGAAATCATCAGATAGGGTTACTCTTTGCATTGGAAAGAGAATCAAGGGCCTTTTTTATCCAGGCTCATCAACAAAGGCGGTAAAAACAGCAAGTCCAAAAACAAAGCGACAGCGATAGTAATTGCTGTCATCAAGCCCATATCTGCATTCATCGTAAAATGAGAAAAACTTAGTACCATAAAGCCACTCACTAACACCACAGAAGTAATCCATAATGCCACGCCCACCGTGGAAAATGCATAACGCACAGCATCCTCGCCATTCATTCCCTTTTCAATTCTGGCACGCCTGTATTTACTGATGAAATGCACCGTATCATCCACCACGATACCCAAAGTCATCCCTGTAACAACCGATAAACCCAGTCCAATTTGACCATCAAGCAAACTCCAAACACCAAATGCAATCCCAGCGGGTACTAGATTTGGAATTAAACTAATTAATCCTAACTTGACTGATTTAAATGCAATCATTAGCAAAAAAGAAATCAAGATTAAAGCCACAATAGAGCCAATAACCATACGAATAATATTGCGATTACCAATATGAGAAAACATTAAAACCGGACTTGCCAATTCTACTTTATACCTCGTCATATTTACTGCCAGCCATTGATGGATACGCGCTTCAATTGCCAACATCTGATTGGAACTCATACTCTCCAAGGTCACAATCACACGAACACCCGACTTATCAATATTGATTTGATCATTTAAATCCAAACCATAAGGTAATGACATTTCATAAAGCAATAAATACTGCGCTGCTAACTCACGAAATTCAGGCAAGCGATACCATTGCTGATTATCACCGTGCATATTCTTATTCAATCGCTTGAAAGTATCGGTCACTGTATTAACATGTAAAACTTCAGACTGGCTTAATGACCAGTCAACTAATGTTTGTACTTGCTTTAAGAACTCAGGCTCATTAACCGCGCCCTCTCCATTAGCATGGATTGAGTACTCAATGGTATAAATACCACCCATATTATTATTTAAGAAATCAGTCCCCTGCCTAAACTCAGTACTTTTATCAAAATATTTTACAAATTCATCATTTAACTGATTTTGTGGTGCAAACGCTATCATCACCACCGCAACTAGCCCATTAACCAAAAGCAAGGGCTTGCGATAATATATAACCCAATCCGATAATCGCTTCATTGCCGAGTTATCCAGGTCATCTTTTGCTTTAACTTTGACGGGTAAAATTGTCATCATTGCAGGTAAAAAAGTGATGGAAAATATCCATGCAAACATCACCCCCATCGCCACAATATTGCCTAAATCCCTAAAAGGTGGTGCATCACTAAAGTTCATGCTTAAAAAACCAATTGCCGTAGTCAAACTAGTTAAAAAAACCGGCTGAAAATTAACTCTTAAACTCTCTTGTATGGCTTGCTTCTTTTCATGTCCTATTCGCATATTATGCAATTGTGTGACTAGAATGTGCACGCAATCTGCCACTGACATGGTTAAGATAATAGTGGGTGATATTGCAGATGTTGGCGTTAAAGCCCAGCCTAACCAACCAGCAAGCCCCAACGCAGAGACCACAGAAAGCACAATCAATAAGACCACCGAAATCGTTGCAGTAATTGATTTTAAACTTAGCAATAATGCCAATATAACAATGCCATACATCAACGGAACCAGCAGTTTATTATCATTCATTGCTGATTCACTAAACGCATTATTCATCATTGCCATGCCGGTTAAATAAACCTTCATACCCGGATAAGCAGCTTCTATTTCTGCGACTAACGCTCTAGCATGTGCCGCTATTTCCATCGCCGCAACCGGACTATCTTCCGGCATTTGGATCGTCACATTAACCCCTGCAACATGCCCTTGCTTTGACACCAGCCGATTAACCAAAAAAGGTTCGTGTAATGCTATCTGTTTGATTCTTTCTATTTCTTGCGCGTCAAGCAAAGGATCAACCACTAAATCAGCCACCAGCAAATCATCACCCTCTGCTTCGGTATGCTGAAAATTAGTGATCGAATCCACTCGACTTGAATACGGTATTTTCCAGGACTTTTCTGTTAACTGCTCAATCGCCTGCAATGTTGCTACGCTAAACACATTGCCATCACCTGGCTGTAATACGAACATCACTGAATCTGACTTATTATAAATATCCTGTATGGCATCAAATGCTTTTAACTGTGGGTTATCTTCACCAAAATACACACGATAATTATTCTTAAAACCTAGCTGACTTAATCCAAGCCCCGCGCCAGATGCCGTCATAATAACCAATAACAAGACCCACCAAGGGTTAGTTGTTACCCATTTCGAAAAACCTGAAACCAGATATCCTTTCTTCATAAACCTTCATCACTCATATTAATAAAACGCACTATAGAAGCTGTTCACTATAAAATACACATTCAGAGTAAAACTACCCGCCCATTTCAATGAAAACAACACGCCCAATTCCCCGTATAGCACTAACAGCAGGTGAACCAGCCGGTATAGGTCCAGACCTATGCATCCAGCTTGCTCAAAAAAAACAGGATTGCGAGCTAATAATCATAGCAGACCCTCAACTATTAACTCAGCGTGCTGCACAGCTTAACCTAAATATTGCGATTAATTTATTCGATGCCAACAAAACGCCGCAAACCAACAAACCTGGGTCAATCACTGTTTTACCCGTATTACTTAAAGGCGAGTCCACTTGCGGCCAGTTAAGCAGCGCTAATAGCCCTTATGTCACAGAAACTATCCGTATTGCAACACAAGGCTGCTTGGATAATACATTTGATGCCATGGTGACTGCACCCGTGCATAAAGGCATTATTAATGAAGCAAATATTGCATTTAGTGGACATACTGAGTTTATTGCAGATATTACCGGAGGCCATCCGGTGATGATGCTAGCCACACCCGGTTTACGCGTTGCACTTGTAACCACTCACCTGCCGTTATCTGAAGTTAGCTCAGCTATTACTGCAGATCGTTTAAGCCGTGTTATTACGCTACTTGATAAAGACTTACGCCAGCTTTTTGACTTATCTAATCCAAAAATTTTAGTCTGCGGGCTTAATCCCCATGCCGGTGAAAATGGACATTTAGGTAGAGAAGAAATCGAAATTATCGAACCCACTTTAGAGCTATTAAAAAACCAAGGTATTAATCTACACGGCCCCTTACCCGCAGACACCTTATTTACCCCCAAACACCTAGAGTCAGCTGATGCTGTTTTAGCGATGTATCATGACCAGGGCCTACCCGTACTTAAGCACATGGGCTTTGGTCAAGCGGTAAATATCACCTTGGGCTTACCTATTATCCGAACCTCTGTAGACCATGGCACGGCACTTGATTTGGCTGGCACTGGTAATGCTAATTTAGGCAGCCTAGAACTTGCCATTAAAACGGCATTAGAAATGGCCCTATCAAAAGAAACTATACTTCGCGCGAAGTAGATTACAATAGACAGCAATACACCCGATGAGTAAAACCTAGATGACAACAACACATAAAGCACGTAAACGTTTCGGCCAAAATTTTCTACAAGATCATAATGTTATCTACAACATCCTCTCAAACATTCAAGCAAATAGCGGTGAACACTGGATAGAAATCGGCCCAGGACTAGGCGCGATTACCGAACCCTTATTAAACAAGAAAATCACTTTAGATGTGGTCGAACTAGATAGAGATCTTGTACGTTATCTAAACGATAAATTTAAAGACCGGGAAAACTTTAATATTCACAGTGCGGATGCGCTTAATTTTGATTTTGCTGCTCTGGCCAAAGACAATGAGAAGTTACGTATTATTGGCAACCTGCCTTACAACATTTCTACCCCTTTATTATTTCACCTGCTAGACAGTGCCTATTGCATTGAAGACATGCACTTTATGCTACAAAAAGAAGTAGTCGACCGCATGTGTGCAGAGCCCGGAAGCAAAAGATACGGCCGTCTTAGCGTGATGATTCAGTATTTTTGTGAAGCAGAACTGGTTTTTGATGTACCCCCCGAAAGTTTTGATCCGATTCCTAAAGTCATGTCATCTATCGTAAAGCTAACACCTCATCAAAAACCACCGGTTGAAATCGAAAACATAAAAAAACTAAATAAAGTTGTTACAACCGCTTGTTCT
>DAOWHF010000213.1:0-6323 GCA_030641565.1 Methylomarinum sp. | reverse complement strand
CTTGATTTACAGGTTGCCAAGCAACAGATGAGTTTAGATCTGATAAGTAAAAGACTGGAAGAAGAAAAATATTTGCGCTCAGCCGATGTTAAAGAAAACAAGACATTAAGAGAGAAATCAGCACTACTTGAAGGTGAGCTCACTGCCTGGAAAAAAATAAACCTAGTCCAAGGTGATACTAAAAAACAGGAATAGCCACTAGTTGAGGCCACACAAACCACGATGCGCTTCACGCCAAGGCAAACCCTGCCGCGCACCCAACTGGGTGCAGCACAAGGTGCCTGCTGCACTGGCATACGTCAGAATATCAAGCCAGTCGATACCCTGGGCGACTGCGGCAGCAAAAGCCCCGTGAAAAGCATCCCCTGCCCCTGTGGTATCAATTATATTGGCCGAGAAAGCGGCTAATGCGCCTGATTCTTTTCCTTTTTTCCAAATGACGCCCTTCTCACCTAAAGTAATCACAACCGCAGGAGCGTATTCAGCCAATTGTTCAAGTGCTGTTTGCACATTACCGGCATATTGACAGGCAAATTTTTCTGAACAGACCAGATAATCCACTTTATCGAACAGTTTTGAGGTGCCTTCATGCCAAGACCCCGCATCCAATATTGTCGGTGTTTGGGTTTGTTGTGCCTGTCTGATAAGGTCCAAAGATATATGAGGTTCGTGGCCATCAAGCAGAATGCTTTTTGCTTTAACGGCTGAGAAATCTATGGCACTTGCTGATAATGCTTTAGTTGCGCCTTTATAATTGATTAAGGCTCTTTTGCCATCAGGCTTAACCAAAACAGTCGATAGTGGCGTGGGAGATGAGCCTCTAACTACAAGTTGTGTATTAACATGGTGCTGTTTAAATTCCTGAAGATGCATATCCCCATAAAGATCTTGTCCTAAATAGCCGGCAAATGCGGCTGTTAACCCGAGTCGTGATACAGCGATAGCTGCATTAGCCGCTGGACCGCCGCCACAACCAACCAAGTTGTTTGCAAAAATCTTTTCATCACTCTCAGGATGTTTCTCTACCGAGAAAACCAGGTCATAACAGGCATGCCCCACACATAGTACGTCTGTTTCAATTGAATATTTAGCCATGCCTTATAAAATCAGATGTTTTTTGGCAGTAACCAGTGCATTAACTTCTAGTCGATGAGATAGTGATATGTCTTTAAACCCGATATGTTCCAGTTGTTGTAACGCTTTACTTTCTCTCATTACATGATTTTCAGATTCATCGCTAAATAAATGAATAATCCAGTGTTCTAATACATCCAGTTTGTTGAGCTTGGTTAATACTTTAAAGTAACCGGCAACCTCTTGCTGAATGGTTTGTGTATGCTTTGATATATCGTCCAGACCATATCTGTCACCATTGATAAATTGACCGCCACTTTTTAATACTCGATAAATTTCCCTGAGCACATCTTCTCTATACGAAGCTTCAAAATTATGTAAAGTATAAGCGGAGGCAACTATATCGACACTATTAGCCGCCATCGCTTTAAGTGCAGTTAAAGCATCATCGGCTAAAAATCTTAACCTGCCCTCTTCTACCCATTGTTTTAAGCTGGATTTTGCTTGATTCTGCATGGTTGCAGCATTATCAATACTTAGGATGGATGTCTTATCATTTGCCAGCAGCATGGAAAGTGTTGTTATCCCAGTTCCTCCGCCCAGTTCAACAACAGTTACAAGAGCACTATCTTTTGCTGGATGATGATGCTTAACTACCTCACCAACCAGGCAGCTCATTTCCGTAGCTAATGGACAGATAAGTTTTAACATGTCGTATTCCTGGCCTATAACCCCCGAAAACATGTCGATAAACTGTGCTTTATCTTTTTGTTTTTTGCTCATATGCTGCTAATTGTTCTGCTGTTGCTTCTAATTGATACTTATCTTTCCATTCACTGTAAGGCATACCATAGACTTGCTCTCTGGCATCTTCATAATCAAGTGTAACTTTTTGTTCAATAGCTGATGCAGCCAGCCATTTTGCCAAACAGTTTCTACAGAACCCTGCTTGAATCATTAAATCTATGTTTTGTACTTCAGTATGATTTTGCAAATGAGACAATAAGCGCCGAAAAGCGGCCGCTTCAAGCTCAGTTTTAGTTGACTTATCCATCAATATCTCCAAAACTTAAACATTCTAGCAGAAACACTTGTTAACTCATGTATAATTCAAAAATCTTCGGTTTTAATTTTTTAAAAACATGGAAATTCATAGCTCATCGCTTGCTTTTATACCCGCTGGATATAATAAAAACAATAAAAGCAATGCTAATAGCGCTCTGCCTAAAGATAAAGACACATTAGTTGCCCCACAAAAATCGAGCCGGGTTGAGAATAATTTCAAGGCTGAAGATGTTAAGTTACTGTCGGATAATATCCAAAAACAAGAAAAAACCGCAACAAATACTCGCACATCTCGTGCACTCAATGCTTATGTACAAGAAAATACTCAACCATTAAAAGACCAGCGTACCGAATTGGTCTCTAGAATTGATGTTTTTGCCTAAACAGCACCTAAAACCTGTTATCACTCTGAATCAAACACCCACATGAAACAATTATTAGAATTTATCCCTGTTATTTTATTTTTTATTGCTTATAAGTTTTATGATATTTATGTTGCGACGGCTGTTGTTATCGTGGCAACCGTTATTCAGGTAAGTATTGCATGGTTTAAACATAAAAAAGTGGAACCCATGCAATGGATCACTTTAGGGTTAATTTTGGTAATGGGTGGTGCAACACTTTATTTACAAGACGAACAATTCATTAAATGGAAATTAACCATTATTGAATGGTTGTTTGGCTTTGCATTTCTAGGAAGTCAGTTTTTTGCTAAAAAGACATTTGTCGAGCGAATGATGGGCGCCAGTTTAGAGCTACCAGCTAACATATGGAAAAAATTAAACATAATGTGGGCGATCTTCTTTATCAGTGTGGGTTGTATCAACATTTATGTTATGCAAAATTACAACACCGATGACTGGGTCACCTTTAAAACATTTGGTGTACCAGGTCTTATGATGATTTTTATTGTATTTCAAATGCTTTTTATTTATAAATATATCCCCGAAAAAGAGGAATAAATACTGTGTTATATGCCATTCTTAGTGAGGATGTTACTGACAGTCTTGAAAAAAGAAAGTCTGCACGCCCCGCACATTTAAAACGATTAGAGGATCTGCAAAATGCAGGTCGGTTAATCATTGCAGGCCCCCACCCTGCTATTGATAGCAATACCCCTGGTGAAGCTGGCTTTACTGGTAGTTTAGTCATTGCTGAATTTGCCACGCTTCAAGATGCTAAAAAATGGGCTGATGTTGACCCTTATGTTGAAGCCGGCGTTTATGCAAATGTTTCAGTTAAACCTTTTAAACAAGTATTTCCCCAATGACAGCAACAACAGATCTTATCAAACAGAAATTAAATGAAGCCATTAAGCCAGAAATAATAGAGCTTATTGATGACAGTGCCGCACACGCAGGTCATGCTGGTGCAAAAGGTGGTGCAGGTCATTATAATGTAACAATCGTAGCTGAAGCATTTGAAGGTAAAACGTTAGTACAAAGACATCAGTTGGTTTATCAAGCGCTTGCTGATCAAATGAAAAATGAAATCCATGCATTGGGTATTAATGCATTATCTCCCTCTGAAAACGTATAAGGAACTGAAGAAAATGAATAAAAAACTTATTCCGCTTATTTTAGCGAGTACTTCATTGTTAACAGCATGTGATGAAGCTAAAACTACCACTCCGGCTACTGCATCAATATCAAAAGAAGATGCCATTGCTGTTGTTAACGGGAAGTATATTAGTAAAGCATCATTAGTCGCACTGGAAAGCGAATTAGCTCAACGCAGCCAAGGCCAGGCTTTCCCTAAGGAAAAATTACTTGAAGAGTTGATTCAGAGAGAATTATTAATTCAAGACGCAACTCAAAAAAAGCTTGACCAATCAGCTGAATTTACAGAGCGCCTTGCAACAATTAAAAAATCTTTATTATCACAAGCTGCTATCCAGAACTTCTTAAAATCCAGCCCAGTAACTGATGCTGAATTAGAAGCTGAATATAACAAAACTGTTGCAGGTTCTGGTACTGAATATAAAGCACGTCACATTTTAGTTAAATCTGAAGATGAAGCCAAACAACTCATTAAAGAACTTGATGGCGGCGCTGATTTTGTTGAGTTAGCAAAAACTAAATCAACAGGCCCTTCTGGTCCACAAGGTGGTGATTTAGGTTGGTTTGCAGAGGGACAAATGGTTGTACCCTTTTCTGAAGCAGTTATAGCGTTAGAAGATAATAAATACACCACGGAAGCTGTTAAAACACAATTTGGCTGGCATGTGATTTTAAGGGAAGGCTCAAGAGCACAAACACCACCACCATTTGAGTCTGTAAAAGAACAAATTCGTCCTATGTTGCAACGTCAAAAAATGCAAGATTTTATGACTAATTTACGCAAACAAGCAACTGTTGAAGTTTTGTTAAAAGCACCAACTAAAGCTGTTGAACCCGCGGTGGAAGTTGTTGAAGAAGTGAAGCCTGAAGCTACTAAAACTGTTGAAGACACAGCAAAAGAAGCTGCTCAAGTAGTTGAAACCGCCGTAGAAACAACAGAAAAAGCTGTCGAATCAGTTGAAAAAGCAGTAGATACAGTTGCTAAATAACATATCAATTATTTAAGGGATCCCTGATTAAGTAAGGGATTCCTTAATATTAACAGCCCAAATCATTGGTAAAAACACACTCTATATTGTTTGTAATAGACTTGGTTTTTTAGTATCTGGATGTAATAAAAATTACGGGTTAGGAATGAGCACGCAATAACTTGAACAACTGTAGGATGGGCAAAGGGCTTTTTCGTGCCCATCTTTTATACTACGAGCTATTGAATACGCTCATTATGGGCCTGATGGGCATGCTATCGCTTTGCCCATCCTACACTTTTAGTTTTGAGTATTATGAAATACTTAATCCTAAGCTTGCTTTTACTTAATAAACCACCCAGACCTTAATTTATAAAACTATCGCCTATCTCTCTTTAAAGCAGGCTTCAAGGATTTCTCGGATTTCAATCCAACAAACTCCATCAGTATTTCTAATTCTTTATTATTAAGCTCGTAAGTGTCGTTAGCTCTTACATTAGTTGGTAAAATTGCAGGTCCATATCTCACACGCATCAGGCGACTTACTGTAACACCTTGTGATTCCCATAACCTTCTAACCAGACGGTTCCGACCTTCCTTTACCACCACATGAAACCATTTATTAGCCCCTTCACCAGAAAAGAATTTTAAATCATCAAAATGGGCTTTACCATCTTCCAGTTCAACACCGGCTTTTAATTGAGTAATCATTTCATCAGGCACTTCACCTAAAATTCGAACAGCATATTCTCTGTCAACTTCTAGTGACGGATGCATTAATCGGTTGGCTAATTCACCGTTGTTGGTTAGTAATAATAACCCTGAAGTATTAATATCCAGTCTACCAACAGATATCCAACGGCCAATGTCTAATTTAGGCAATTTAGAAAACACAACCGGACGACCCTGAGGGTCCCTGCGAGTAACAACCTCACCTGTCGGTTTGTTATAAATCAATACGCGTGTAGGCTGTTCACCATACTTTTCCCAGTTTACCACTCGACCATTAATTTGCACTTGATCACCCAGTTTAAGGTGCTGTCCAGGAGTTACTTTTACACCATTAACACTTAAACGCCCTTCATCTATCAATCGCTCAATTTCTCTTCTAGACCCTATGCCTCCACGTGCCAAAACCTTTTGGATACGTTCACCTTTTTCAGCTGGGCTATCCTCAGGCAATTGACTTTTCTTAATGTCGGGTTTCTGAGATGGGCTCGATGGTTTGCTTTTTTTCACTGGTTTGCTCTTCAATTGTGTTCTCTTTGCTATGCTTCCTTGCAGTTTTTGGTAATGTATCTGTTGATTCAGCAGAAAAATTAATATCTTTAATTTCTTCTAATGTAGGCAACTGATCTAATGATGATAAATTAAAATAATCAAGAAATTGCTTAGTTGTCCCATATAAAGCAGGACGACCAGGCACTTCTTTATGCGCTATAACCCGAATCCACTCTCTTTCTAAAAGCGTTCGGATGATATGTGAGCTTACGCTGACCCCCCTGATATCTTCAATATCACCGCGAGTAACGGGTTGTCGGTAAGCAATAATCGACATTGTTTCTAATAGCGCCCTGGAATAACGCGGTGGTTTTTCTTCAAATAAACGCGAAACCCAATAGGAAAAACCATCTCGTACCTGAAATCGGTATCCACT
>DAOWHF010000347.1:0-5416 GCA_030641565.1 Methylomarinum sp. | reverse complement strand
GCCAATTCATTCTTTTTTTGTTCAATCGACAGGTCTGTTAATCCACCTGTTTTCATATTGATTTCAGCTGCCGTATTTTCTTTGGCACAAGGAGCAGATTGATAAGAAATGTTTCCTTCTTCATCTGTACATTTGTAGGCACCTGCTAAAATACTGCCAGAAAATAATGTAGTCGCTAATATAGCGACAAGAGGCTGTACTGATTTCATATCATCTCCTATAAATAAAGGCCACTATTACCCAACTAGCGCTTCGTGTAAATAAGTTTTTAATGATAATGCTTGCTAATACAGTAAACAGTTAGATATCAAGTGGTACTGGTGTCACTTGCAACATTATTTAAATGAAAAGGTAATCCTAGTATATACTTCGCGCGGCCACGGATACGGATTTTATAGTGAGTTGATTTTTGTCGGTAAACTGCGTTGCTAAAACAGTTGAGTAACTTGCTATGGTCGCAACCAGCTCCTGCTTCAAGCGACACTTGCACATCCATGTGCTTCGCGTCTGTTTTAGCGCCTTGCTATAGGCAAAAATCAACCGATAGAAAACCTCATCTGTAATTGTGTGAAGTATAATTAGCCTTAAAATATTTTCTATGTTCAATACTATTTGAAAAGTAGTGAACTTTATAACGCAACGTTCGTCTGAATGAGTTGATTTTTCTAACTGACAGACAGTAACAAGGATATAACCCCCGATCATGACAGCGATTAGTTTAAGTAACTCTCAAACTTCTGTACACCAACTCAAAGACTATATTAGCCAACAAATTATCGGACAGGATGGTTTAGTCGATAGAATGTTGATTGCCTTATTGGCCGATGGACACCTGTTAGTTGAAGGTGCTCCAGGATTAGCCAAAACGCGAGCAATTAATGTCCTTAGTAAAGGTATAGAGGCTGATTTCCATCGGGTGCAATTTACCCCAGATTTATTGCCCGCTGATTTAACCGGCACAGAAATTTATCGACCACAGCAAGGCTCATTTGAATTTCAAAAAGGGCCTTTGTTTCATAACCTGGTACTGGCGGATGAGATTAACCGTTCACCAGCAAAAGTGCAGGCCGCTTTGTTAGAAGCCATGGCAGAGAGGCAGATTACAGTGGGTAGCATGACTTATCCTTTGCCTAAGCTGTTTATGGTAATGGCAACACAAAACCCGATAGAGCAAGAAGGAACTTACCCTTTACCAGAGGCACAATTAGATAGATTTTTATTACATATAAAAATTGATTACCCTCAAGCAGAGCACGAAAAAGATATTTTGTATCTCGCTCGTGCTGAAGCGCGAGGGGATATTCAACATCAAGTTGAGCCTTTTCAACCGATTAGCCAACAAACCATATTGACTGCCCGTAATGAAGTGCTGGATATTTATATGGCGGATAATCTGGAAGATTATTTGTTACAAATTGTGTTAGCAACGCGTAACCCTGGTGCATACGGTGAAGATCTGGCTGGCTGGTTGCAATATGGTGCAAGCCCTAGAGCCAGTATTGCTTTAGATCGTTGTGCCAGAGCAAAAGCCTGGTTAGAGCAACGTGACTTTGTGGGGCCGGAAGATATTCAAGCCATGGCGTTTGATGTATTAAGGCATCGTCTGATTTTATCTTATGAAGCAGAGGCAGAAGGCTTAACCACAGACCATGTGATTAAAGAATTAATTTCTAGAATTGCTGTTCCATAGGTTGTATCTGTATGAATTCAAAGGGAAACGAACGTGTTTCAGTTAATTTGACGGCTTTAGTTAACCTGGCAAAACCGGCGTCACTGCTAAATCTTCATCGCTCAAAGATTCGTTCCAAGCAGAGTGGTGGTTATGTCTCTCGCTTTAAAGGGCGAGGGATGGAGTTTGATGAAGCACGCTTGTATCAACCAGGGGATGATATTCGTAGTATTGATTGGCGGGTAACAGCGCGTACCGGTAAAACTCACACTAAAGTTTTCCGAGAAGAACGTGAGCGCCCAGTGTTTATCTCTGTGGATAATCGCTCAACCATGCAATTTGCCACACGAGGGGTGTTTAAATCGGTACAAGCGGCAAAAATAGCCGCTTTACTGGCTTGGACAGCACAGCATCAAGGCGATCGCATTGGTGGTCAGTTATTTACTGAATCGCATTGTCAGGAGTTAAAACCGCAAAATGGCAAGCATGGCGTATTACGTTTTTTTAATGCCTTAGTCACACCTCGTTTAGCGACTGAACAAGAAATGACCTTAGAGCATGTATTGGCGCGACTAGTGCAACATGCACGTCCAGGGAGTTTGGTTTATATCATCAGTGACTTTAGAGGCTTAACTCCAAAAGCAGAAAATCACTTGGCTAAATTAGCAGGGCATTGTGAAGTTAGTTTGATTCATATTTATGATCCTTTGGAAAGCCACCTTCCAGCCAAAGGGCGTTATCGTTTTACCGATGATACACGTGATGCGGTGATTGATACGGGGGATAAAAAACGCAGCCTCAGCTATCAACAGCATTATCAGCAACGTTTAGAGCATTTAAGGCAAATCGCCAAGAAAATTGGTTTGACTTTTATACAGTGCAGTACGGCTGAAGACCCTTTAGAGGTCTTACGATAATGGAAACACAACAACTGATATTAAAAGATATTCACCTGCCTGAAGTGATGGGCTGGTGGCCACTGGCAATAGGTTGGTGGATAGTGGCTATTTTAGTGCCTTTGTCATGCCTGTTGATGATTTGGTTGTATAAACGCATTACTCGTAAAACCGCATTAAAAGCCGCAAAGAAACGATTGTTAAGCATCAAGCAAGATAGCACACTAGAAGATGATGATAAATTAAAGCAACTTTCTGAATTAGTCCGTCGCGTGGCGATCAGCATTTCGCCAAGAGCAGAGGTCGCCAGCTTAACCGGACAAGCTTGGCTGACATATTTAGATAACTCAGTAAAAGGCACACCGTTTACACAAGGTGTCGGTGCTGTTTTTGCTGATGCGCATTATCGGCAAGCCCCGCATCCCGATTTAGACATGTCTCAATTAATGACACTTTGTGAAAAGTGGCTTTCAGCTCAAAAAGAACCTAAAAGATGATTCATTTCGAATGGCCATTACTAATATTGGCTCTCCCTCTTCCTTTGATTGTGCGTTGGTTAGTCCCCGCTGATATGCCTGTTGAACAAGCAGCATTAAAAGTGCCTTTTTTAGAAGATTTTGTTAGCGTAGAAGCCACCACAACAGTTAGCTCCAGCAATCAGTGGCGCTTATGGTTAGCGATGATCGCCTGGTTGTTATTGGTGTTTGCCTGCATGCGGCCGCAATGGATGGGCGAACCAATAGAGCAAGCTATTAGTGGGCGCGATTTAATGTTGGCTGTGGATGTATCAGGCAGTATGGATGAAAAGGATTTCGTCATTAATAATAAAGCGGTTGATAGGCTGGTTGCTACTAAGGCTGTTGCCAGCGGCTTTATTAACCGTCGGGTAGGGGACAGAATTGGCTTAGTGTTATTTGGCACTACGGCTTATTTACAAACACCTTTAACATTTGACCGGAACACCGTTATTACCTTATTAAATGAAGCGTTTATTGGTATTACCGATAATGAACCAGCGACTTCAATTGGTGATGCGATTGGCTTGGCGGTTAAGCGATTAAGAAAACAACAGGCAGAAAGCCGAGTGTTAGTCTTACTGACAGATGGAGCCAATACCGCAGGTGCGGTAACACCGCTTAAAGCCGCCGACTTGGCTGCAGATAATGATTTAAAAATTTATACGATAGGTATTGGTGCAGATGAAGTGATAGAACGAACATTTTTTGGTACCCGCAAGCGTAATCCATCGGTAGATTTGGATGAGAAAACTTTAAAAGCGATTGCAGAAAAAACCGGTGGACGTTATTTCAGAGCAAGAAATACACAAGAGCTGGATCAAATTTATCAGTTACTGGATGCCCTGGAACCTGTTGAAAAAGATAAACAATACTTTAGGCCGAAAGCAGAGCTTTATTATTGGCCGCTGGCGTTTGCTTTAGGGTTTGCAGGTGTTATTAGTGTGAGTCGTTTGAGGTGGTCATGAATTTAGCAGAATTTCATTTTATTAGACCGTATTGGTTATTGGCCTTAATCCCAGCGATTACATTAACTGTTTTGCTGTTAAGAAATAAATTAAACCAAGGAAACTGGTCTAATGTCTGTGATGCAGAACTATTGCCTTTTGTGTTGCAAGAAAAGCCGGTTAATCGGAGTCACTGGGTGTTATCAGCGACAGCATTGGCGAGTTTATTAACGATTATTGCTTTAGCAGGCCCTGCATGGGAGCGCTCGCCATCGCCTGTGTTTAGGAATGATGCGGCATTAGTGATTGCATTAGATTTATCCCGTTCTATGGATGCGGGTGATATAAAACCCAGTCGATTAAGTCTAGCGCGTTATAAAATCGCCGATATTTTAAAGCAACGTAAAGACGGCCAAACCGCTTTAATTGTTTATGCCGGTGATGCGTTTATTGTTACGCCATTAACAGAAGATACCGAAACCATTGCCAGTCAAATATCGGCTTTAACCACAGGAATTATGCCCAGCCAAGGCAGTAATACGGCTCTGGCATTAGAAAAAGCTGTCGAACTATTAAAGCAAGCAGGCTTACAAAAAGGCGAAATTTTATTAATCACCGATGGGGCTGATTTAGATAACACGCTGGATACGGTTAAATCGCTAAAAGGCTATCATTTATCTGTTTTAGGGGTAGGGACTCGCGAAGGCGCGCCGATTAAAGCTTCTGGAGGTGACTTTATTAAAGACCAGCAGGGCAATATCGTCGTGCCTAAGCTTAATGAAAGTGATTTGTCTCAGTTAGCACGTGTAGGCGGTGGGGTTTATCGGCGAATCAGTAATGATGATGGCGATATTGAGGCTTTGCTAAGTGCCTTGGATAGTCCGGTAGAAAAACAAGAATCTGTCGATAATAATTTGTTGATAGATCAATGGAAAGAACAGGGCCCTTGGTTATTATTAGCTGTTTTACCACTCGCGGCATTAAGTTTCAGAAAGGGCTTGTTGTCACTTGCATTGCTTTGTTTATTGCCTTTTCCTAAGCCCAGTTATGCAATGGAATGGAATGAATTATGGACAACAAGGAATCAACAGGCGCAACAAGCATTTAAGCAAGAAAATTATCAACAAGCTGCGGAACAGTTTGATAATCCACAATGGAAGGCTGCCTCGCAATATAAAGCCGGACAATATCAACAAGCTGCAGAGCTATTAAAAGATGACTCATCGGCAGAAGGGCTTTATAACTTAGGTAATGCACTGGCAAAAGCAGGACAGTTAGCTGAGGCAAAAGCAGCATATGAAAAGTCTTTAGAAATCAACCCTGCGAATGAAGATGCTAAATATAATAAAGAACAAGTCGAAAAACAGTTAGAAAAACAACAGCAACAGG
>DAOWHF010000231.1:0-4826 GCA_030641565.1 Methylomarinum sp. | reverse complement strand
TGAAGCGTTTGGGATGAAAGCAACTCGCGCGATTATTACAGCTCAAAATGAAAAGTGGGCAATGATTTCGGCACAAGCGATGACAGGTTTCGCAACCTCAGTGATTGCATGTGGCTGTGAGGCTGGTATTGAAAGAGTTTTAGACCCTTCTGAAACGCCAGATGGTCGTCCAGGAGTGTCCGTACTAATTTTTGCTATGGGTGGAAAGGGTCTGGCAAAACAGCTAGAAACCAGAGCGGGACAATGTGTTTTAACATCACCTACCTCTGCTTTATTTGCAGGGATTGATGAAGGGGTGCAAATTCCTTTAGGTAAAAACCTGCGCTATTTTGGTGATGGCTTTCAAGTGGCTAAAAAAATTAATGGCAAACGTTATTGGCGTATACCGGTGATGGATGGTGAGTTTTTAACTGAAGCAACCACAGGGCGTGTTGAAGCAGTCGGTGGTGGTAACTTTTTGGTCTTAGCTAAATCACAACCGCAAGCATTAGCAGCTTGTGAAGCCGCTATTGAAGAAATGCGTAAGATTCCTAATGTGATTATGCCATTTCCTGGTGGGGTAGTACGTTCTGGTTCTAAAGTAGGCTCAAAATATCCTGCTTTGGGCGCATCGAGTAATGATGCCTTTTGTCCTACCTTAAAAGGCATGACTAAAACTGAACTTCCAGTAGATTGTGAATCAGTAATGGAAATTGTAATCGATGGTTTAACCAAAGAAGATATCGATAAGGCTATGCGAGTAGGTATACAAGCTGTGTGTGATTTAGGTGCTGAGAATGGTATTCAACGCATTAGTGCCGGAAACTATGGCGGTAAATTAGGACCATTCCACTTTCATTTAAGGGAGATCATGGCATGAGTGCATTAACATTTAGCATGAAAAAAAGACTGGATCAACGTGTTGATATGTCGCCATTAGTTTGTAATAAGCTAGAAGGTTTAGTCCCGGCAGAAATTGCAGCGATTGAATTGCAAAATGGTAAGCGTAAGATTCGTGTCGATGAGTTATTTAGAATTAAAGGTTCTGATGCACAAAATATAGTGATTGAAGGTAGTTTTTTTAAGTTGGACTTTATTGGTAAGCAATTAGATGGTGGAAGTATTACTGTTCATGGTGATGTAGGTGCTTATCTAGGGCAAGAAATGAAGTCTGGCAAGATTAAAGTCAATGGTAATACCGGCATTTACGCCGCTTGTGAAATGAAAGAGGGATTTTTAGAAATTAACGGTAACGCCGGTGATTTTTTAGCCTCTGCTCAAGTAGGTAACAAACAAGGCATGAAAGGCGGAACCGTATTGGTCAAAGGCAATGTCGGTGAACGTGCAGGCGATCACATGCGTCGGGGTACTTTATTGATTGAAGGTGATGCAGGTGATTATTGCGGCTCAAGAATGGTTGCTGGCACAATTGCTGTCATGGGTAATACGGGGCGTAACTTAGGTTATGCAATGCGTAGAGGGACGTTACTATTATGGAACCAGCCTCAGTTATCAGCGACTTTTAATGATTGCGGATCACATACTTTAGCTTTTTTACCGATCTTATTTTCATCCTTTAAGAAAATTAATTCTAAGTTCGCGCAAGAGTCAGCAAGTTTTAACCGTGTTCAGCGTTATGCGGGTGATATGTCTGAATTGGGACGTGGTGAGGTTTTAGTTAGGATATAGAAGAGTAGACGAAAGGTTCATTACAATACTGAGCCAAAACTGATAATAGAAATTCTCTCCGATTCTACCGAACGCAAGGATCGTGCAGAAAAGTTCCATAACTACCGTAAATTAGATAGCTTGCAAGACTATGTTTAGTAGCTCAAGATTGTCAGCGTGTTGAAATTTATAGCCGCTCTCAATCTTGGGATTTAGCCCTGTTTATCCAAGAAGATGATAGCTTTAGCTTTGAATCTGTAGGCTTGAATTTAACATTGGCAGAAATCTATCAAGATGTTGAGTTTGATGGTTAAATACTTTAACCGAGTGTAGGGGGTGAAAGTTAAGCATATTCAACCACTTGTCACCAATTATGCTAATAAAATGCCGAATTACGCTTTCGCTTATCCAGCCTACGGTACTATTTTCTTGTGATATTTGTAATGTTTATTCAGAGAGTCTCCCTAAGCTACTTCTATCTGCTAACTTCTGATGATTAATATATTTTCCTTAACTTAAGTCTTTCGTTTACTTTTAAAAAAAATAATGAGTGATAAAAAAATAATAGATACCTCCAATTTAAGAGGTGATTTCTTTGGCGGCTTAACGGCGGGCGTTGTTGCTTTACCTCTTGCGCTAGCCTTCGGTTTACAATCAGGCATGGGGGCAATTGCTGGGCTTTATGGCGCAATTGCCATAGGTATGATTGCCGCATGGTTTGGTGGTACACCGACACAAATTAGTGGGCCGACAGGACCTATGACAGTGGTTTCAGCGGTGGTGATCTCAACAGCAATAGATGCGCATGGGGGAACTCTTGAAGCTGCATTGGGCAGTATTATTGCCATTTTTTTACTTGCTGGTGTTTTTCAAATTTTACTCGGCGTTTTCAAGATAGGTCAATATATACGCTATATGCCTTATCCGGTAGTGTCTGGTTTTATGAGCGGGATAGGCGTTATTATTATCGTGTTACAGATTTTTCCTTTTCTAGGGCAAACTTCACCCAAGAAGATTTTAGACATTTTTTCACAATTGCCTAATATAGCTGATGATATTAATTTAGCTTCAGTGTCTTTAGCCATAGCAACTATAGCAACTATCTATCTTTTCCCTCGAATCACTAAGTTGATACCCAGTCCTTTGGTAGCATTGGTTGTATTAACTATTGTTTCTACTCTAATAGGCTTAGATGTCAAAATTATTGGCGACATTCCAGAAGGCTTGCCTACATTGCAATTAGAGTCTTTAGTAGGCGTGGATTTGAGTCATCCAATGTTGATCATTATCCCCGCATTAACACTTGCTGCTTTGGGAACGATTGATTCATTACTGACATCAATTGTTGCCGATAATATGACTAAAACCCGGCATAGTAGTAATCAAGAATTGATAGGCCAGGGACTAGGTAATATGGGGGCTGCAATGATAGGCGGAATTCCAGGTGCAGGAGCAACTATGCGAACTGTGGTTAATATTAATTCTGGAGGTAAAACGCGAATTTCTGGTGTGATTCATAGCATGGCCTTACTCATTGTTCTATTAGGTGCTGGTGCTTATGCTAAATTAATTCCATTACCTGTATTAGCAGGGATTTTAATTACCGTGGGTATTGGAATTATTGATTACAAAGGCTTTAGACATATTCCTCATGTGCCTAAGACTGATTCAATTATTATGCTGGTTGTTCTGGTGATGACAGTCTTTGTTGATTTGTTGCAAGCAGTTGCTGTAGGTATGGTGCTGGCATCTGTGTTGTTTATGAAGAAGATGAGCGACATAGTGGAGCAGAAGTATTCTACGGGTTCGGTTGATAGTTTTGCTCATGAAGAAGCCTGGGATGATGAAGCAAGTATCTCAAGTAAAGTACGTGAACAGGTTTATATCAAACATTTTGACGGCCCCATTTTTTTTGGTTTTGTTTCCAGGCTTGAAGAAAGGCTGAGTGCTTTACCAGGAGTAACTGTAGTTATAATACGCATGCGTCAAGTACCTTATGTTGATCAATCAGGTATCTATGCGATTGAAGATGCTGTTATCGCTTTAAAAGAAAAAGGTATTATTGTACTAATGACGGGGATTCAGGAGCAGCCTAAAGACATGTTCAGAAATGTAAGGTTAATCCCTAATTTAATACCAGAAGCGCATTTGTTTGCAGATTTCTCTCAATGTATTTCTCAGTTAGAGGCGGGGACAGTACAAGCAAACCCAGAAAAAGAGGAAAGTATCGTTTGGAAAAAGTGATTTAGAAGTAATGATGATTCTTGGTACGACTTGTAAGTGGTACCAAGAACATTGAAATGCTTTAGATTTTTCCGTCTAAGCCCATTTGGAAATACTTGTGGGTGATTTTATCTTGGTTATCTAATAACCAATCAATATCAGGTGTATTTGTCATTGCTTTGTGAATCGCTTGTGCTGTCGCTTTGCGATGAATATCAAACAAGATTTGGTGATCTAAGTTGTCATCTGTTGCAACGCTTGGGTTTAACCAAACTGAACAAATAATGCCTAAGTCATTGGCTTTTTCTTTAGGAATATCACCTGCACGAACCGCATCTAAAACACCGTTAGCAATCGCTGCCTGAACAGTACCCATTAAGATATTGGTATAACGTGAGTTTTTAACAGTTACTTTACTTACCATTAAGGTAACAGGGCGCACTTGAATGTCGGTGTTTAAAATAGCAAAGACTTTTGAGTGTCCGCTCGCTTGATCACCGGTTAAAGTAGCTAATGCTGTTCCAACAGGACCGTCTAACTCACCAATAACAATCTCTGGTTCAGCTGCTGTTCCTGGTGGTCCACCTGCAACAAGTGATTCGCCTGTACGCATTACAATTCTTTCGCTCATGATTTGTCTCCAAATAATTCAGTATAAATATTCCTAACCCGATAGAATAACATGAATTATCCATATCATTAATAAGCATGAGCCAAAAATTAACAATAACAGATCATAGTCGAGATATTGCAGGGTTAAAGTATGTTTATCCTGTTATTTCCAGGCGAGCAGGGGGCTTGTCTATTGGTATTAATTTTAATACCAATAACGCCTGTAATTGGCGATGTGTTTATTGTCAGGTGCCTGATTTGGTACGTGGTTCAGCCCCCGAGTTGGATTTTAAGCTGTTAGAGGAAGAGTTACGGTTTTTTCTTAATGAAGTCTTAAATGGTGA
>DAOWHF010000286.1:0-3256 GCA_030641565.1 Methylomarinum sp. | reverse complement strand
TCCAGTAATTGTTCTTGAAAATTACCTTGTTGCGCCCGTGTGTGTATACCGAAAAAAGCAATGCCTACTGGGTGACCTGATTTATCTAATACTTTTTTCAATAGTTGCTGTTTGAAAAACTGTATTAAATCAAATTGATGATTACCCATTTGCCGATAGATCCAGGCACCGGCTAAATACTCTTGAAAACTAAGATGAGAAAAGCTCAATACCCCCAACTCAGGTTCTACCAACAAACCTGAACGTGAAATAAAATAACGACGTAATGTAGCAATATCACTTTGTTTAATACTACTTTGCTGTAATTCATTGCTTAATTTTTCAGCCAGCCAAAGATCAAAACCCCCAGCAGAAATACGCAAATTAAATGGGCTGTCTTGGCTAATAGGTTCCCCTGCCAACTTATTATGTAAATCATGCGCTAACCATTCCAGCACCAGGGTTTTATCTTCTGCACTAAAATCTTTACTGACCTCATTAGGATGTTGTGCTTCGTGAAAGCGTTTTGCGGTATCCAGTACATCTAAATACGCCTCCACCATGGTTTGATAGGCTAATACTTGTGAATTAGGCAAGCGACCTTTTACATCATGAATATAGGTTAAGCTGGCTAAATAAATAGGCCGACGTTTTATTGAAGCCAGATTATTGTGTTTTGCCAGATTAGTCAGCAACTCTTTGCTTTCTTCCTGCCTTTTAGTTTGATCGTTAGGGTAACGGTTGGTATACCAATGAGCTATATATTGCTCTATTTGCTGCTGTGAAAAAGGACGAATATAGTAACAAGGAAGAAAGTTCTGATTAAATAAGCTGCCACGTGACGAAACTACCCGACCATAATTAAGCGTTATTGGATTATTTTTACGGCCTTTGTTTTCTAATTGAAATATTCTCCGAACACTGGAATTGTATGGACCTGAAAAAGACAGGTTCTCAAAACCGACTGGTCGCCCCGTTACCAAAAGTGCGCATTCAGGATAACGTCCAGCAAAGGCATAAACCAAACGACGCACACGACGACGGTATTTTATACTGACCTCATCCACCCCATCAAAAGCGATAATGCCCCAGCCTTTTTCCAAGTAAAACCGTAAATACTCTAAATTAACTTGTGTGTTTCCACCCGACTGTTTATTAACACGTTGTGTCCAAAGTTGTAATAAATCATCAGTATTTGCTATATCTTTTAAATCCAGCTCTCTCAATATAAAAGGGATCACCAGTCGTCGGCCTAAATAACGCGCGTGAGAGACTCTACCTTCATCTGCACAGGCTACTGCCAATAATTTAATTAGAGTAGATTTACCTGAGCCTGGATCACCAATGATGATGGCTCTACCATTAACAGCGGTGGGCGTATTATCTGAATTAAATTCTATTAATAGATCTTCTAAGTCCAAACCCGCTTCATTATCCAGCTGCTCAGCTGCTGCATCATCAACACTTATGTGTTGTTTGCTAAATTGTTCAGCCACATAAATCCGTGTCAGTGCCATGGGGGTTCGCTGGCTGGCATCTGCCACACCTGCAAAATCGGTATCGGTATAGGTTTTACGCAGAAATTCACGGTACTGATTTAACCAAGCGCGTTGTTCACGGTTATCAAAGACAGGATCTAACCAACGCATGGATGCGCTATTATCAGCTAATAGACGTTTAAAAACTTGTTTTTTTTCTTCGTTCATAATCTAAATCAAATAGTTATTTAAGCTTTCAACATCATTACTGAAGGCATCAACAAATGCATTTTGAAATGCATGTAAGGTTTCAGCTTGCCATGCATTGGCTCTTATTTGACGAAAACGTGATTCATCCATTTGTTGTATCTTATTATTATCTTCTTCTTTACTTTGAGGGCTAAGTTTGATGGGGTTTTCTAAGATGTAATAAATATAAGCCAATTGCTGGTCGCTGTAGTCAATTTCACCGCCAACAATTTTTTCAATTTTTAAAAGTGTGTCGTTTGGATTTTGCTGTAAAAGCTCATAAACATCGGGATAAAAGACTCGAAACAGATGCACTAGTAGCCACTTTTCATCATTACATAATGTGTCTTCCAGCATACTATTGTATAAAGCCAATCCATTTAGGGCTGTTTTGATCATCCGCGGGTTTGCTGGTAACCATTTTATAAGTTGTTCAGCGAGTATGTCTTTATTGCCTTCTATCCCTAATTTAGTTAAGCACTGCTTAATAAATTCAAGTAAATAAGCATGTTGTGGACGAGGCAAATAAAAACTGGCTTGAAAGAGTTTTTCTATATATTGCCGCGCTTCATCCATATTATAGCCAGCGGCTTGTTGTAAGGCTGATTCTATATGGATACGGTCTAGCCCAAAAATAAATATGCATCGATTGCAAGATAAATACAGTTTGATCGACTCTAGCAAGGAATACACAGTTTGATTGCTGCAACGGTCTAAATCATCAATGAAAATGATTAAACGCCCATTATCACCAACTATTTGACGTACCGCTTTTTCAAATTCCAGGTAAAAAAGTTGTGCGTTTACCGGCTCGATAAATCGGTTTTGCTTTCGTTTTGCATCCCGCTGTTGCAGTTGTTAAAAAAATTTACTACCACCACTTACAACTTTCCGCCCTAATGAAAGGTTAATTGCATCATCTATCAGACTACCCAATGTATAAAAACCTGCTTCGATTGCATCAGCATTTGCTTCTTTATCTTCGATCCATGCCTTAAATTTTTCTGATTTTTTGATTTGATTTCTTATTTCATGCAGCAAAGGGATTACAGGGTTTTCTTCATTTTGATATTGCCAAGGGTTAAACCAGACTGTCCAGACTTGTTTTAAATCTTCATCTTTTAAATTGCTTACTTCTTCCCCTAGTATAAAGTCATCAGGGTTACTTGTGGTTTTGGTGCCTACAATACTCAAACTGGATGAAGGCTCTCCGCCTAACGCACTCATCACATAGCGTAACATTGATGTTTTTCCTGCGCCCCAACGACCACTAATAGTAATTGCAGCAGGCATATTGGCATTAAGTAATACCTTGCACAATCGTACAGCAAATGAATTATAGACCAGTGCTTCAATTTTATTTGTCCAGTGGTCATTTAGTGGTTGCATTGTTTTATCCCAGATATGTTTTATTAACCAGTGGATTTGAGCACTGAATGTAGCTTACTTTTCTTGCTTGTATTAAATTTTAGTCGTATCGCTCAGTTGGTAAGTTTGAGGAACGAAGAAAAAAACTACAAATGATGGCTATATACAATGTTGAGGCTCGT
>DAOWHF010000031.1:0-9192 GCA_030641565.1 Methylomarinum sp. | reverse complement strand
AGTGATATATATACTATTAAACTGCCGCCATTTATAGGATCTGATGTTAAACAGTCATCCTACTTAAGTGAGGTGGTTAATACAGTAATACGTCAGCAGAAAATAGACGCAATACTAACAATTTTACCATTACATAGTATGGTTAAATATTATTTACTTCAGGATAATGATTTAGCGGTTCTGAGTCCTTATCTTCATTTAACAGCAAGTCAAAAGAAAGATAAGGTCATTATTCCTATGGATGAAGTTAATGAAAGTTATATTTATTATAAGCTTGCACATCCTAATGGATTAGCCTGGAAAGGGAATCTAAAAAACTTAAAAGGCTTGCGATATGGTGTGCTAAAAGGTGTCGCCACAGAAAAGTATAAGAAATCAGGTATTAGTGTTAAAACCGCAAGAATAGATGCTTTATTAAAGAAATTAGTGGCAAAAGAAGTGGACTTTGTTCGTTTGCCTGATTTGACCGCAGATTGGTTGATTAAGAAACAATTTCCCGAGCAGAAGAATAATTTTGGAAAAATGCAAGTAAGCGCAGGAAAAATGCAGTTAGCGATTATTTTCAATAAAAAACATCTGAAGGGTAAGGAGAGCGCCGAGATGTTTAAAAAAGGTTTTGATGCGCTGGTTAAAAAGGGACAGTTTAATGAAATAAAAAATGAGTTTTTAAACGTTCATTAATTTGAGGGCGGACTAATGACAGTTCTGTTATTTTTTATTATTGTATCTTTCTCATATGCTTCTTGGGCTGAGGATATTGTTTTAGACGCTAATGAGAGCCCTCCTTTTTGGTCTCAAGAGTTGCCTTATCAAGGGATGGGTGGGGAAATTATACAGGCAATTTCATCAGTGTCAGGGTTAAAAACGACGATTCGTTTTTTACCGCTAAAACGACTGATAGAACGTACCGATAATAATGATTTGGGTAATCCCCTTTTTTATATGTCCAATCAAGATTTTGCAGCAATTATTCCGATTGCCTGCTATCACGTTTCATTCTTTTATTATCAACCGCTACAAAAGAAAATTATTGATGATAATTTTTTACAAAATTTACATCATTATAAAATTGGGGTGTTAGAGGGCACGTTTGCTGAGCACAGGTATTTTTCAGAAAGAAATCTCTCATTTGAGACTAGCTATTCTCAAGCGTCATTATTTAAAAAGCTGAAACATGGCAGAGTTGATCTGGTTTTGGCAGTTGATTTAGTGGCTATACGTACTATAAATCAGTTGTTTCCTGAACAAAGCAATGAATTTAAACAAATAAATCTACCTAATTCAGATGCACCAATAGCGATTATGATTTCTGAAAACCAAAAAGAGGCAGAAAATGTTGCAGCTAAATATCGGCAGGGCTTAAAAGAAATTATTAAAAGTGGTCAATATCTACAGATTTTAAAAAAGTATTATGGTGCCTTTTTTCCTGTTAATTGGTTATCTGATTTAGATAAATTTGAACAATTGTATTCCTATGAGTAAGGCATTATTCCCCGCATATCACAGTATTAGAAAAAAAATCGTAATATGGATGCTATTTGTGGTTTTTAGTATTGTGGTACCGATTGATGTGTTTGATTATTTCCACACCAAGCAACAAATGCAGGACGAATTAGCGAATTTAACGGATCAAAAGGTATTGCGTTTGGCTGAAAATATACAATTGCCTTTGTGGGAGCTGGATAAAACTTGGGTAGAGAAAGTTTTATTGGCAGAAATGATGGATGAGTATGTTTTTGCGATTAAGGTTGAGAGCGAAAATAAATTGTTTGCTGGAAAAATGAGAAATCAGCAGTGGCAATTGGTGAATGCACCAGAAGATATCCTAGGCTCTTATTTAAAGAGGAAAATAGAGATCTCATATAAAGAGGACAGTATAGGTTTTGTTTATCTTTATGTGACGACGAAATTTGTAGGGCAAGAATTATTATCCGTTGTTATCTTTAAAACATTAAAGACACTCATTTTAAGTATATTGTTGGTGAGTGCCTTGAATATTTTGTTGAAGAAAATGGTTATTTTGCCTTTGCAAAATATACTTGAAGTAATTAACGATATTGCTAATGGTAATTACAAGCGCTCTGTGGGATCAGTTGCTGAAAATGATGAGATTGGTGTATTAACTGCGGCGATGCAAAGAATGACTAAAAGTCTTAGTCAGGCATCAGAAGCGGCAATTGCAGTAGCAGAAGGTGACTATACTCACCAGCTTGAAGTAAAAGGTGAAAATGACCTGTTTGCACTGTCTATGAATAATATGATGTTGAGCTTATCAGAGCTTGTTAAGCACATAGATAGTGTTTCTTTAGGTAATTATCAGAGTGATTTTGATCCTCGTTCGGAGCATGATGCCTTAGGTATTGCAATGCAACGCATGACGCATGCATTAGTGACGTTTGACCAGCAGAAACAGCAGCAAATATGGTTAGAGACATCTGTAGTAAAGCTTAATGATGTGTTGCGAAAAGAAAATACCCTAGAAGAATTGGCCGAACAAGTGATTAAAGTGTTATGTCTCATCATGGGGGGGACGGTAGGGGCTTTATTTTTGGCTAAAAAAGGGGATGAGAGAAGCAGATTATATCTAGCGGGCTGTTATGCTTATATGGATACAGGTAAAAATGTGCGAGGGCCTTATCAAATAGGCGAAGGGATGATAGGTCAGGTGGCTATGGATCAGACCCGTATCATTCTGAAAGGTATTATTCAGGATGACATAAAAATAGTATCCGGTTTAGGCAGTTTTTCGCCTCACACAGTGGTTGTTAGTCCCTTTTCTTTTAAGCAGGAGATCAGTGGGGTTGTTGAAATTGGTTTTAATAATGAGGTTTCTGACATACAGCAAGTATTTTTAGACAGAACAGAAGAAGCCATTGCCAGCGCATTTGAGCGTATTTATACCCGAGATAGTTTGTCTAAAGCTTTACAACAAGCGCAAGTTTTCTCGGAAGAGTTACAAGTAGCAAATGAAGAATTACTAGTTAAGACAGAAGCGCTTGAAAAACAAACCGTAGAATTAAAAATATCCGAACGTATTAGCCTAGCACGAGCAAAAGAGCTAGAAGAAAGTAATCGTTATAAGTCTGAATTCCTGGCAAATATGTCTCATGAATTGAGAACCCCTTTAAACAGTTTGCTGATTCTGGCGCAATTGTTGGCAGATAACGAGCAGGGTGGTTTGTCGGCGGATCAGGTGGAGTCTGCTCAAATCATTAAGAGTAGTGGTCAGCACTTATTACGACTGATTAATGAAATACTTGAGCTATCTAAAGTTGAAGCCGGCTATATGATTCCTACATTCTCTGAAGTCAATATGGCAGCATTAATTAAGCTGTTACAGCAACGTTTTGATCCATTGGCTAAAGAAAAACAACTACAGTTTCAGATAATGCAATTAACGGAGTTACCTAAAACTTTTGTTTCAGATGGTCAAATGCTTGATCAGATTTTAACCAACTTACTGGGTAATGCCATTAAATTCACTCAGCAAGGTAAGGTGTCTTTATCAATAGATTTTGTTTTGGTGAATGAGGGTAATGATGGCGCTAGGCAATGGCTACAGTTTGATGTGAGTGATACAGGCATTGGTATTCCTGATCAACAAATGGATAATATATTCTCTGCTTTTCATCAGGTTGATGGTGGTTTTAGTCGGCGATATGGCGGTACAGGATTAGGCTTATCAATTGCTAGTGCCTATGCCGAATTGTTAGGTGGGCGTATTGAGCTTAAAAGTAAAGTGAATGAAGGTAGCACTTTTAGTCTTTTGTTGCCGATGAATATACCGGGTAACAAAGTCATAGAGTCTAAAGAAGCTCATAAGCCAACATCTGTTGAATTGGCTGAATTGAATGATTTTTCTATTTCGGAGCCTCCATTTACTGATGACAGGTCTATCATTGATGTTGATGACTCGGTTGTCTTGGTTCTTGAGGATGATGCGAAATTTGCCAAAATTTTATATCAACAGGTAAAAGCACAAGGTTATAAATGTATTGTCAGTAGTGATGCCGAGTCTACGATGCTGCTTGTTAAGGCGTACCCGATTAGCGGTATCATTTTGGATTTGTGTTTACCTGGTATGGACGGTAAAGAATTTTTGACACGATTAAATGCCACGCCAGACATACAGCATATTCCGATACATGTTATTTCTGTCATGGATGATGATGGCGAGTGTTGGAAGGAAGGTGTAGTAGGGTATTTAACTAAACCAGTAACTCAGCAGCAAATAAATGATGCCCTGAGGGTTTTAAAGCATTTTGAGATTGATGGACCACGTAGAGTTTTAATTGTTGAAAAGGATGAGGGGCAGCAAAAGGAATTGTCTGTGTTATTGGAAAATGAACGAGCTACTATAAGCATATCCTCGACGATTGAAGAGGCCGTGGATATGATAAAGGGGCATACCTTTGATTGTATTATTCTGGGTGTTGAGTTTATAGAAAGTAATGGTCTTAGTTTGCTGGATGAAATCGTAGAAAATAAGACCATTAAACAACCGTTAATTATTGTTTATACCTTTAGAGAGCTAAGTGATGAAGCAAAACAGGTTTTAAAACACTATGAGGAGCGTATTGTTATTCATCATCAGAAATCACCGGAGCGCTTGAAAGATGAGGTGACATTATTCCTGCATCAGGTTAAGTGTAAAAAGCAGGAGGGTGATATGTTTCTTGCTTATAATAGTGACATGAGGTTGTCAGGAAAGTCAGTCATGATCGTAGATGATGATATGCGTAATAGCTATGCATTGGCTAAAGCCTTAAGAGGTGCTGGAATTAAGGTGGTGATTAACAGTAGTGGTCAAGATGCTTTGAATCTGCTGTCTGAAGGGGCTGAAGTGGATATAGTGTTGATGGATATTATGATGCCGGAAATGGATGGGTTTGAAACGATAAAGAAAATTCGCTCGCAGGAAAAATTTGAAAAGTTACCTATTATCGCCGTTACGGCAAAAGCAATGCCAGAAGATAAGGCGCATTGTTTGCAAGCGGGAGCGAATGATTATTTGGTTAAGCCCATTGATTTAAACCAGTTAATGACAATGATTAGAGCATGGATAATGAATTAGCAGAAGCGATAGAAATACAGTTGCTTCTTGCTACTATTAAACAGCTTTATGGTTATGATTTTAGTCTATACCGGACAAGTTCTTTAAGAAGGCGTATTACTGATTTGCTTCGGGTTCATCAATTACAATATATCTCTGAATTAATTCCGTTATTGATATATAAGAAGGGGTTTTTCGAAGAATTTGTTGCTCACATTTCTGTTAGTGTGACTGGCTTTTTTCGCGACCCTTGGGTTTATAAGATATTAGCTGAACAAATTGCTATAAATTATGCTGATTATTTAGATATTAATGTCTGGTCAGCAGGGTGTGCAACAGGAGAAGAGGCTTATTCACTGGCCATTCTTTTTAAAGAACTAGGGTTGTTAGGTAAAACCAAAATAGTTGCAACAGATATGTGTCAACAGGCACTTGAGACTGGAAGATTAGGGATTTATTCCAATGCTTATATTCGGCAATATAGTGCTAATTATCAGCATGCTGGAGGTAATACTTCTTTTAGTGATTATTTTACCGCACGTTATGATTTGATAAAGATGACTGACGATATTATGAGTCATATTTCTTTTCGGCTACATAATTTGGTAGTCGATGTTGCTTGGGGTAAGGTGCAACTCATCGTTTGTAGAAATGTTTTGATTTATTTTTCGGAACAATTACAGAATCAAGTGCTTCAATTATTCTCGGAATCTCTGGTTAATAATGGTCTTTTGTTATTAGGGCCGCAAGATTGTTTGTACGCCTCAGTTTTAGAACGTGGATTTGAAGTCGTTGATGAGGATAGTCGCTTGTATAGGCGGAAAATAAGGGGTTGATTGCATTTAGTTAATTCCTGTGTTGCCGTTAGTTTTTACTCCTGGGCAATAGCCCCGTGTGGCGAATCAGGCCGTTCCACAACCACCAATTATTGAGTAACGAAAATCAGTTGATTATGGTTTTGTGGCTAGTTAATGTTTTATTCTCACACAAAGGCACAGAGGAAAGAACCTCTCTTCTTTGTGTCTCTGTGCCTTTGAGTGAATTATTCTTTAGTTTGTTATTCAAGAGCAAGAGCTGTTACATGCCATCCTTGGTATTATGCTAAACATACGCTTAATTTATCCCTGCACTTCGGCAGATTTTTGCTCCTCGACAACTGCTCCTGCGTTGTTCTACTACAAGCCATCCCTGGCTTTATGCAAAATATACGCTTGTTTTATCCCTGTACTTCGGCAGATTTTTGCTCCTGCAAAATCTGCACTCAGCACATCCCTGTGCTTCGAAATTGGTAGTTGGTTTTTAGGCAGTGGTCTAGCCATTTTTGTAGGAAATAATTTAGGCGCCATTTGTAGTTCATTATTTCGATAGATTGAGCGGGATCTTTGTAGACTTTTGATACCATCGGTCTGACGTGGTCTTTTAAAACTTCCGCTAAGTTTGCATCAAGATAAATTCTTATTTTAACGGCGGGTCCTATAAAACTATTGAGGTTCTCGTTAAAGGTGTGGCTAAGTTCAACGGTTAGCGTGTGCTTTGTGCGCTCAATTATTTTTAGGTGTAAAGAAGGTTTGTTTGTCGTTTCTCCAGTTGCATGCTGTTTAAATGAGCATAAATTGGGGATTAGGCAGAATAGTTTGTCAAAGTTGGATTCACAGAGTTTTTCTAAACAGAGTGAGGTGTTGACAGGATGAACCAGGCTCATTAACTAGCTTTCTCTATAACAGGCATTGGCACTGGCTGTTTCCCATAGCACCACTTGGTCAACATTTAAGCCTTGTTGTTTTAAGTGTTGGTAAATCATTTTGCTTAAAACTTCGGCTGTTGGGTGTTCATCAATGGTCATAAAGCGTTCATTTTGCTGTACTAGCATAGGAACAATAGGATCATCTTTATGCAGAATGAAATTATGGTCTAGATATTGGTTGATGTAGTTTTCAACGCACTCTTTTAAATCAGAAAAATCACAGACCATGCCTTGTTCATTTAGTTGCTCTTGTTTGATAGAGATTGACGCTTTTACACTGTGACCGTGTAAATTTTTACATTTTCCCGCATGGTTCATCAAACGGTGGCCGTAACAGAAGTAGACTTCTTTAGTAATTGAGTACATATAAAATGAGTAAGCTCCTATTTATTTAAGGCTTTTAATCGTTGCGGCAATTTCAAAAGAACCATTTTCTTGAGGAATACTTCTTACTACTTCGATAAAAGCGATCATTGAGGGGGTGATAGCATTCATGGGTAATACATTGATTTCCATTGCTAAGCCTGCATCGAATGCTGAGTCTGCAATAAAAGAGACCCCCGAACCACTTAATGAGGTACAGCGCCCTTTTTTAACAATTTCAGAGTCAGCCAGCTTGTAAGTAACATCGCAGTCAACATCCATCCGAATATAGTCACGTTTTTCATCATATTCTAGCATTTAGTTTTCCTCTTTAAAGTAGCAGTAATAACTTTAAAAGCGAAGTGTACTATAAAAAATATAAAAAACTTATCATTTATCGTTTTTTGTGAACTATATGTCTATATGCTGTAGGGACTTAATCACTGACTAGATCCCGTTTTTTGTGTAAAATCTACTTCTTTTGATAAGTAAGCTGTAGCCATTTTGGGTGGGATCTATGAGTAAACAAATTGTTCTTACTGGTATTACAACGACCGGTACGCCGCATTTAGGTAATTATGCTGGCGCGATTCGTCCAGCGATTGAAGCAAGTAAGGATGAAAATGTCAGGCCTTTTTATTTTCTGGCTGATTATCATGCGCTAATTAAATGTCAGGAACCTGAAAGGGTGAAGCAGTCCAGTTTGGAAATTGCTGCGACATGGTTAGCATTAGGTCTGGATACGTCGAATGCAGTTTTTTATCGGCAATCGGATATTCCCGAAATACCAGAGTTATGCTGGATGCTTTCTTGCGTAACGGCTAAAGGTTTAATGAACAGAGCGCATGCTTATAAAGCATCTGTCGCAGAGAATGAGGAAGCGGGCGGTAATGATCCTGATAAAGGCATTAATATGGGCTTGTTTGGTTACCCCATCTTAATGGCGGCAGATATGTTGATGTTTAATGCCAATAAAGTACCTGTCGGAAAAGATCAGATTCAGCATATTGAAATGGCGCGTGATATTGCCTCACGATTTAATCATATTTACGGTGAACATTTTGCTATTCCTGAAGCAGTAGTTGATGATAATTCAGCGACTATTTTGGGTTTAGATGGTCGTAAAATGAGTAAAAGTTATAACAACACCATTCCGTTGTTTGAAACTGAGAAAAAATTTAAAAAACTGATTAATAAAATCAAGACTAACTCATTAGAGCCAGGTGAGCCAAAAGAGACTGAAGGTTGCACTTTGTTTGGTATTTATAAAGCCTTTGCGACAGAAAAAGAAGTTGCAGAAATTGCTCAGTGTTATGCCGAAGGTATTGCCTGGGGTGAAATGAAAAAAGTCTTGTTTGAAAAAATTAATGAGGAAATAACGCCAGCAAGAGAGCGTTATCACGCATTAATGGAAGCACCTGAACATATTGAAGAACAATTACAAGAAGGCGCGGCTAAGGCAAGAGAAATCAGTAAGCCATTTATGCAATCAATACGCGAGGCTGTCGGTATTTCTCATATAACTAAGTGAAAGAAATAAGCTTTAGTGCTTGGCTGGTTCAAGCGTTTGAACTGGCTAACAAGCGACCTGTTGTTTGGTTGGGGAGCGTTTTGTTTTTGGCTGTACTGATGCCATTAGCTCGCGTTTCTTTAGCTTTGGGAATTCTGTTTTCTATTAGTAGCTTATTTATTGGTGTAGGCGTTGTTGATGCAATACATAGAGAAACTGAATCACTATGGGCTGCGATCAAAAAACAGATTCCTTTAGCCTTGGTGTTGGCAGTTATCTTAATGGTTTTCTGGTTTGTCTTTAGGCTGTTTGCCAATATTAATTCTGGTGAGATGGAGAAAATCCTACAATTTTTCTTTTACTGGGAATTAACAGAAGATAACTTTCAAGGTAAGGTGTTTCGGCAGTTGATTGTTTGGTTGTATTCTGCTGCTATTGTGGCTTTAATTTTTGTTTTGTTAATGTTGAATAGTTTTGGCAGCTGGTTTAGTTATCCGTTGATGGTATTTAAACAATGCAGTT
>DAOWHF010000290.1:0-4408 GCA_030641565.1 Methylomarinum sp. | reverse complement strand
TGCCACCACCCCTTGGGGAATAAAAGTTACTCGAATCGAAATTAAAGATATTGCGCCACCTAGAGATTTGGTAGAAGCCATGGGCAGACAAATGAAAGCCGAACGTGAGAAAAGAGCCTCAATTCTTGAAGCAGAAGGTTTAAGACAAGCTGAAATTTTACGGGCAGAAGGTGAAAAACAGGGTGCAATTCTAGATGCAGAAGGCCGAAAAGAAGCTGCTTTCAGAGATGCCGATGCCAGAGAACGTTTAGCTAAGGCTGAAGCCAATGCAACGACTATGGTATCGGAAGCGATTGCTAAAGGGGATGTACAAGCCATTAACTATTTTGTTGCTCAAAAATATATTGAGTCCTTAAAAGACATTGCTTCTGCAGATAACAGCAAATTAATCCTTATGCCTTTAGAAGCCAGCAGTGTCATTGGTGCACTAGGTGGTATTGGTGAACTGGCAAAAGAAGCCATGGCTAAAAAAGGATAACAAATGACCGACATAGTAATTGTGTTTTGGTATTGGTGGGTATTAGCCGTATTTCTATTAGGTGTAGAAATACTGGCACCAGGATTCTTCTTTTTATGGCTATCACTCTCCGGGTTTGTTGTTGGTTCACTGTTACTGCTTGTGCCTATGACCAGTCTAGAACTGCAACTGTTAATCTTTGCCGGTTTATCAATCATCTCCATTCTAATCTGGCGACGCTATGGTATTCAACACCGACCAACTACAGACCATCCTTTACTCAATCAACGTGGCGCTCAATATATAGGAAGAACTTTTTCTCTAATTGAGCCGATTAAAAATGGGCGCGGGAAAATAAAAGTGGATGATTCAATCTGGACAGTACAAGGTGAAGACTGCCCCTTAGGCAGCACTGTTGAAGTGACCGCTGTTAATGGGGTTTTATTTCAGGTTAAGTTGGTAGATAAAAACTTATAAATATTTTGAGCTCACTCAAAAATGAGGCTTTAGCTTAGTTTTACTTGAATCATACTAAGCTAAAGCTCCACCTTCTTATTGAAACTATTTCAATACACGATTCTTTTTTTCACATTGTTTCTATTTCTTTTAAACTTTGTCCTTTTGAATCCTTCCAGCTAGTGAGCCCATTAGTATTTCCGCCTCGAATAACGCCACCAGCTGTACTTGGAGAACCAAATTCACAATTTTTTTTAAAAACTAAATGACCTTCATTTAATTCTAAAATATTTTTAGCAATTAATTGCTCTCTCTTTACCTTGATTGATTTTGCTGACTCTCGATGATCTAAAACAGCTTGAGATCCTGAAAACACCACAAACCCATTCGCTGTTCTTTTACCTGTTGCAACTAACCCCTTTACTTTACAAAATAACAAATCCTTTTCTAGATCCCTCTCTTTGGGACAACTATTAAATTGAGTTATTCCCAGCACAGGTAAAAGTTGTAAACACTTACTTAAAAACACATCCATTTCAGCTTTATCTGATTCAGGAAGTTTAGCACCACTACCCACTGAATTTAAAACAATTGAAGCCTCATTATCCAAAGCCATTTCAATCAATTTACCTTCAAGATACCGAATATGGGCTTTAGTTAAGTTTTCATCTTTAGATATAAAAACAGTGACTGCATTCCAGAAATCTTTACTTACATGAGCTTTCAATCTGTTAGCTACATTCTCTGCTTCACCAACATAAATTACTTTCTCAGTTGAATCAGGATCAACACCTGTTAATAAATAAAATCCTGCACTGTCTAATTCAGTCCTCTTTAAAAGCTCAGCAATCTCTGTTCTTGGTGCTGCAACCGCTTTTCCTGACCAATTAGATAATTCCGCTGTCCTTAATCCATTAGGGTTACCGTGAATCAAAAATAATTTTATTGTTGTAGCTTCTTTCACTTTGTTTCCTTAAACCGAAATAGCCGCCTTAATATGATCGTGTGCCTGATAGTCTACTATTTCAAAATCATCAAATTCATAATCAAAAATAGAATCAGGTTTACGCTTAATTTTTAATTTTGCTAAAGCATAGGGCTGACGCGTCAGTTGTAAGTTAGCTTGATCTTGGTGATTTAAGTACAAATGCACATCACCACCCGTCCAAATAAAATCCCCAACCTCTAAATCACACTGCTGAGCCACCATATGCGTCAATAAAGCATAACTAGCTATATTGAACGGCAAACCTAAAAACGTGTCACAGCTGCGCTGATAGAGCTGACAAGAGAGCTTTCCATTGGCAACATAGAACTGAAAAAAGGCATGGCAGGCAGGTAAAGCCATTTTTCCGTTTTTTACATTTTCTTGAGGACTCATTGATTCATCGGGTAAATCAGCTACATTCCAGGCGGAAACTATAATTCGTCGACTATTTGGGGTTTCTTTTAATTGTTTTATGATGGTGGCTATCTGATCAATACTTTGACCTTCTGGCGTTGGCCATGATCGCCATTGATGTCCATAGACAGGCCCTAGTTCACCATCAGCATCTGCCCATTCATCCCAAATCTTTACCCCATGCTGTTTTAAATAAGCAATATTGGTGTCACCTTTTAAAAACCACAGTAATTCATGAATGATTGATTTTAAATGTACTTTCTTGGTAGTGACTAAAGGAAAACCTTGTTGCAAATCAAAGCGCATTTGATGAGCAAAAATAGACAAAGTACCACTGCCTGTTCGGTCGCCCTTTTGAACACCTTCTTTGAGTATTTTATCGAGTAAATCTAAATAAAGTTTCATGCAGGTTTTTTATGTGCGTAAAAGAATAACAATCCACCAATTAGGATCATAGGTGTGGATAAGATTTGCCCCATGGTTAGCCAATCCAATGCCATATACCCCAAATGAGCATCTGGCATACGGAAAAATTCAACAAAAAACCGAAAACAGCCATATAGAAATAGTACTAAACCTGTTGGCGCCATAACAGGTCGTTGTTTTGCTGTATAAATCCACAGGATAATAAATAACACTAATCCTTCTAACAAAGCTTCATAAAGCTGTGAAGGATGTCTGGCTATTGGTCCACCATTTGGGAAGACCATTGCCCAAGGCACATCAGTGGTTCTTCCCCATAGTTCTGCATTAATAAAATTACCGATACGTCCCATTCCTAAACCAATAGGTGTTAATGGAGAGATAATATCTGTTAATGCCAACATGGTGCAGTTATGTTTTTTTGCAAACCACCACATAGCAATAAATACACCTAACATGCCACCATGAAATGACATGCCACCTTCCCAAACTTTAAACAGTATCAGGGGGTCTTTTATAAATGCGCTAAAGTTATAGAATAAAACATACCCTATTCTTCCACCTAAAATAACCCCGAGAGCGCCGTAATATACCAAGTCTTCTATGGCTTGTGGCTTAATAGGCGAGTATGGCTTTGCTGCTCTCTTACTGCCTAGTAACCAAACAGCAGCAAAGCCGATTAAATACATCAAACCATACCAATGAATTTTTAAAGGCCCAAGCGCAAGGGCAACCGGATCTATTTGGGGATAAGTAATCATGCTAAGTGGAGAGTTAAAATTTAAATAAGAAAACAACTGACTTGTTGATAAGTTATGCGTGTATTTAGTTTTGAAATTATTGCCGAGAAAAAATTCATTTTAACTTCTCCTTACCCAACCCTCCCCATCAAGGGAGGGCTTTTAAATACCTGTTCTCAGTAACAGGTACCACTATTACAATAATGATTTAGTAAGGACAAGTTTTAATCAAAAAATTTAAACGTCTAAGTTAGTAACATCCAAGGCATTTTTAACAATAAAGTCTCGACGAGGCTCAACTACATCACCCATTAGTGTGGTAAAAATCTCATCAGCCGCAATCGCATCTTCAATCTTTACCTGTAACATACGACGGCTATTGGAATCTAATGTCGTTTCCCATAGTTGTTCTGGATTCATTTCCCCCAAACCTTTATAACGCTGGATATGTTGTCCTTTTTTAACCTCTCTCATCATCCATTCAAAGGCTTGTTTAAAGTTATCAACATGCTGCTGTCTTTCTCCCATGCGCATCACTGATTGTTCAGAAAATAGTCCGACTGTGTCTTTTGCATACCTGGCAATCTTTAAATAGTCTTTACCAGAGAAAAAAGTAGGATGAAATACAAAAGTCTTAGTAATACCATTCTTTCTTTTATCCACAACGACACTAAAATCTTCACTGTCTGTATATTTCAACTCAATTGAATAAACCGCTTTACTGCCGTTTTCATTAAGTCGTTGCTCTAAATGATTAAACCACCCCGTCATTTTTTCCTGATTTTGTTTAATATCTTCATTCAGAGGGGGTAGATATGTCATCTCCTCTAGGAAGACATCATCATATCGTCTCGTTAGGCGGTTAATCACTGCTGTTACTTCAGCATATTCAGTAGCTAGCTTTTCTAAACCTTGTCCTTGAATAACAGG
>DAOWHF010000174.1:0-2302 GCA_030641565.1 Methylomarinum sp. | reverse complement strand
AATAATTGTCGTTGCTCAGGTAACTGATTTATCTGCACATTAGAGGTAATATAAATTACATTAACTGCCTACGCATCAAGGCAGTAGCAATATCTCTTCGCCCATCAATGACCATCACAATATAAACCGTAGCGCCTTCAATACGATAAATAATTCGATAGATAGAGGATAATATCTGCCTGTACAGTGTGTTTCCAGTAATTGTTAATTCTTTAGGTATATTGCCGCGCACTGGAAAGTCTTCCAAATTTTGTATGTTACGCAAAATATCAGATGCTACATCATCACTCACTTGTGTAAGGTAATATTCATTAATGGCATAAAGATCATTAAGAGCAGCCTGCGTAAGACTGACTTTATATTTCACTTAAGTTCTCGGTGTTTTCTTAATTTGGAAAAGGCCGCATCAACAGGCACTACATTACCTTGCTCAATGTCTTTTTCGCTTTGTGCAATCATTTTTAACATGGCTAAAGTTTCTTGGGTTTGTTCGTATTCCTGTACTGACTGAACAATCATAGCGGCCTCCCCATTTTGAGTAATTAAATAGGGTGCGCCATTAGCTTTAAGATCTTCTGCCACTTTTGCTGCATTGGCTTTTAGGTAGCTGATGGGCTTTATTTTTTGTGAAAGCAGCATAATTGCCTCTGGTTATCAAACTTAATTAAGACTTAATTTGGTTTAAAGTATACTGTTTGAATCAATTGTGTGTCATTAAGTTTTTACGTTGTTGGCGTTCAACAATTAATAATTGTTGCTGTAGGATATTTTGAGTACTTGAATCCCCTGAAATTGAACCGACACCGGCAAATCATCACGGTTCATCCCCATTGGGTGTGGGGAACACAAGTGGGGGTAGCATAGGTTGTTTATTTGTATCTAAGGTTAATAGTCATATTGCAACCGCTTATGTGATCTTTTGTTTGTTATAACATTTTGTATAAACAAACTCGGGGTCAAGGTCCGCACCAGAAGCCCATTCGACGGTATCAAAAGAGACATAAACTTGTTTAAAGGCATTGAGGTCTTTTAGTTTCTTAAAAACCCCGGTATCTAAAAACGGTTTCATATCTAAAATTCCTGTTTCACCATTATCAAACTCAAGTGTGAGTTGATAATGAGTGTCGGCAGCTACATTTTTTACGGATGGGTACATTTGTTTAACCTGCTATTGTAGAGAGTTGATTTTGAAAGGTTCTTCACTATTCATGACGAGTTCCCAGTCTGCCATTAGCTCTTCTTGGTGCAGTTCTGCCTAAGCTAAAACTAATTGTACTGTCTATGGACACAATTTTATTAGCGCATGTTGTTGACTGTATGAAACTTAGTGTAATACGGAGGGTAGAGTCATCGATTCCTCGTATTACATAAACTTCATACGGATTACTTTTTACTGCGAATGCTTTCGGGCAATTAATAGGTATCTTTCTAAGCTACTTGTGCGGCAGTGAATAAGCATCAAGTTCGCTGACCCCCTTGATTTTGAACCAAGGTATTTATTATGGCTACTGAAGCATTTACTGTTAGAGCTGAATCAAACGTCGTACACCAACTTGATCATATCGCAGGGTCACTGGATAGATCGCGTAATTATGTAGTAAATCAGGCTATTCAGGAATACTTGAAAGCTCACGCTTGGCAAATCGAAAAAATCACCCAAGGAATAGAATCGGCTGATCGAGGTGAATTAGTGGGACATGATCAAGTTATGCAAGAAATGGATGCATTGCTTGAACAGAAATCCAGAAATAAAGCGTGAAAATAGTCTGGACTGAACTCGCTAGGCAGGATTTACGGGAAATTTTTACTTACATCGCCGAAGAGAACCCTAAAGCAGCCAAGGTGTTGCTGTCAAAAATTAAAGATCGTGTTGCGGTACTGGAAAACAATCCGGAAATTGGTAGAACGGGCAGGGTGGAAGGCACGAGAGAGCTGGTGTTAATCGGAATGCAATATATTTTTCCGTACAGGGTAAAAAATCAGCAAATTCAAATTCTGTCGAAATTTCATGCGGCTAGGCAATGGCCAGACAGCTTTAAGAACTACTCTAAATAACTGGATTATAAAAAGGAAATTAACGTGCCTATTCTTAATTGGCTCAATAAAGAGCAAGCGGTTAAAACCGCGAAACAATCAGCCTACCGGTTATTAGAAGAAGTTCCTGAGCATGTAATGGTGATCAGAAAACGGAAAATAGGCGTTCAAGTTAGCTGCCCCCTTGGTTTCCTAAATGTTGGAATGTTAGAACTGACCCTATTTCCCCCTATTTCCCCCAAGGCAAGTGAGCAATCCTTTTGGTTTT
>DAOWHF010000306.1:0-5969 GCA_030641565.1 Methylomarinum sp. | reverse complement strand
TTAGAAGTGAGACTTTAGAGACTGTGAAAGTATTCATTTAATTTATAAATAGTAAAAATTTTGTTGGCTGGGTTGAGGTAACGAAACCCAGCCGACACAGAATATTTTACAGTCTCTTCAGCCTCATACGAGGCTGATGTCTAGATAATAGCGATATTAATAAATAACTTGCTGATCTTTAAGTGCATTAAAAATATCATCAATTGACTGGCTATCGCAATTAAATGAGATTTCAGTTGCATCTGTTTTGCTGGTTACTGAAAGACAAATCAAACCTGCATTTTTAATGGCTGTGATCAGTATGTCATTATCGCTTGCTTGTTCTTCTAATACCGTTGTGGCATGACCTGTATCAAATAGTTTTCTTTCTAGTTGATAAGCTATTTCTTGATTATTTGAACCTGTTAATCCAATTGATATTGCCTTTTGGCTAAATCTGGCTGCATGTTCTTCGGCTGATACATGACGAAATTCTTCGTTTGCACTTTCACCTGTGATCATACCTGCACCAACAGTGACATTGCTTAGGCGATCAATGATGATAAAAGCACCGGTACCTTTGTTTTGTTTGTATGCATCAAAAACGACTGGTGCATTAACAGAAACAGTACACGACCCAATTTCATTGAGTTTAAGGTCTGTGGCTTGATGATGTTCTAGTGTATTTACATCAATTCTATGATTAATTGTTGATATCGAGCCAGAGACACTACGTGTCGCTAATTTAATAATATATTGACGACCCGGAGTCATGGCTTGTTCTGCCATCCAGACAATAGATGCATCGAATTTATCGGCGACTATGGCAGGTGTTGAGTTTTTACCAATAATCATGTCACCACGACTGATGTCAATTTCATCTTCCATGGTTAAAGTGACAGCCATGGATGCAAAGGCTTGATCTATATCGCCATCATAAGTGACGATAGATTTAATTTTGCTGCTGTTACCAGAAGGCAATACAGTGATTGAGTCACCTTTGTTAAAAACACCGGAAGCTACTGTGCCGCAAAAGCCGCGAAAGTCTAGGTTAGGGCGGTTAACGTATTGAACAGGGAAGCGGGCATCATCAAAGTTACGGTCACTTGCAATCTCAATGGTGTTTAGCGTTTCCATCATTGGTTTGCCTGTATACCAAGGCATGTTTTCACTAGGATTAACCACGTTGTCGCCATCTAATGCTGACATAGGGATGAAGTGGATGTCGCCTAAATCTAATGTTTTAGTGAAATCAAGATAGTCTTGTTTGATTTTATTGTAGGTATCTTCGCTGTAATCAACTAAGTCCATTTTGTTGACTGAAACAATAATATGTTTAATACCTAGCAAGGAGGTAATAAAACTATGTCGTTTAGTTTGTGTTTGCACACCGTAACGCGCATCAATCAGAATAACCGCTAAATCACAAGTTGAAGCACCTGTTGCCATGTTGCGGGTATATTGCTCGTGCCCAGGGGTGTCGGCAATAATGAATTTTCGTGTAGAGGTAGAGAAGTAGCGGTAAGCTACATCAATAGTAATGCCTTGCTCGCGTTCGGCTTGCAGGCCATCGACTAATAACGCTAAATCAATTTTTCCAGCGCCTGTGGTGCCTGATTTTACACTATCGGCTTGTACCGCAGCTAATTGATCTTCATAAATCATTTTTGAGTCATGCAATAAGCGCCCGATTAAGGTGCTTTTACCGTCATCAACATTACCGCAGGTTAAAAAACGCATCAGCTCTTTTTGCTCATGCTGTGCTAAATATGCATCAATATCTGTACTGATTAAATCTGATTGGTGGGACATGGAAAAATTTTCCTTAAAAATTTTTAGACTAAAGGCGCAAGACGAAGGACGAAAAAAATCAAGAGCTTCTGGATTTTATGAGGGTGAATAACATTTTTGATAGTTGTTCTGTTTCATTTTTCCAGATAAGCCCTGTTTCTTTTTTTATGTACCCAATCTCAATGCCTATATAAATTTGAGTTCGTAATTCACCGCAAGAGCCTTTGGCGTAATAAAAAAACTTATTACCATCTTTATCTGTATCTCGTTCAAAGCCTTCGGCAATATTGCTTGGGATAGATAAACTACTACGAGTTACCTGATCTTTAAAACCAAAATCTTTACAGTGAGCAAGTTCTTTATAAACTTCAACACAAAGCCGCGAAGACCTTTTCCATACATCCAAATTTTCAAATCGCATGTCTTTCGCCTTGAGCCTTGTGTCTTTCGTCTGCTCTTAAAAATACCCTTCACGTTTTTTCTGTTCCATGGAGCCTGATTGATCGTGATCAATCAAACGTCCCTGGCGTTCAGAGGTGGTGGTTAATAACATTTCCTGAATAATTTCAGGCAAGGTTGTTGCTGTCGATTCAACGGCACCTGTTAATGGATAGCAACCTAATGTTCTGAAGCGTACCATTTTCATTTCAACTTTTTCATCAGGACCAATAGGCATACGATCATCATCTACCATGATTAACATGCCGTCTCTATTAACAACTGGGCGTTCTTTGGCGAAGTAAAGCGGCACAATAGGGATGCTTTCTAAGTGGATATATTGCCAAATATCAAGTTCAGTCCAGTTTGATAATGGGAAAACACGGATGCTTTCACCTTTGTCTAATTTACCGTTGTATATATTCCATAATTCTGGGCGCTGATTTTTTGGATCCCAGCGGTGGTTTTTATCTCGGAAAGAATAAACACGCTCTTTAGCACGAGATTTTTCTTCATCTCTACGTGCACCACCAAAAGCCGCATCAAATTGGTGTTTATCTAATGCTTGTTTTAAGCCATCAGTTTTCATTACGTCAGTATGTTTTTTACTGCCATGAGTAAAAGGGCCTATGCCTTGTTCAACACCTTCTAGATTGGTGTGTACGATCATATCTAGACCTAGGTTTTTGATCATTTTATCCCTGAATTCAATCATTTCTTTGAATTTCCAGGTGGTGTCGACGTGCATCATAGGGAAAGGCGGCTTTCCTGGATAAAATGCTTTCATGGTTAAATGCAACATCACCGCTGAATCTTTACCAACCGAGTACAGCATCACCGGATTATCAAATTCCGCTGCAACTTCACGAATAATATGGATGCTTTCAGCTTCAAGCTGTTTCAGGTGGGTTAATTTATAATCAGTCATCAATTTGGTAGTCCGTAGGCGTTAAAGTGATACATGCATTTAATACTAAATTAACTATTTTAAAACGAAATGGATTTTATTACCATCGCTGTGTTAATTGTAATGCGTAGTTTGTTTAATTTAGACATCTTGTGTAGAGGGAAGGCCGTTGGCTTATGAGCTGCCGGCTAAAAACGTTATGAAATCTTTGTAATTTAAAATATCCGGTGTATTTTGATGAGTTAATTCAGTTATAAACTGTGGTAATTGTGTGCTGATAGATTTAAAAACTAAAAAATAAAATTCATTATTGATAGGGGTGAAATGAAGTTTTAATAGATGAGCCACACTTTGAATGCCTAAACCTACATCGGCTTGCCGGCTGATAATCATACTGGCTACGGCTAGGTGGGTGTGTTCTTCGTGATAGTATCCTTTTAATTGCTTAGGTGTGATGTGTTGTTCAAGCAATAAACTATCAAGTAAGTTTCGTGTGCCCGATCCATTTTGTCGATTAACAAAATTCAATTGTTGTTCAATTATTTGCTGTAATGAATGTACTGGGTTTTCAGGGTGACTGATAAGTCCCTGTTGTCGTTGTTCGAGCAATATAAATTGATCGAGTTTAGGGTCTAAATAGCGATTGTATTGGCTTAATTGTTTTTGACCCTGCTGGCCAGAGGCAATATGAAACCCTGCTATTTGACATTTTTCCTCAGCGTAAGCTGCGAGTGCTTGCAAGCTACCTTCTGTGTGTAATTCTATAGGTAGGTGTTGTTGACGTAAGCTGTTTAATTTTTCTGAATCGCTGGCCATAATAATTAATGGTTTTGATGTGGATAACAGGTCGTTCAGAGCATTATTTGCTTGCTGGCTTGCTAACGATAAATGATGACTGAGAAGCTGGTCGCTTTCATTACTAATATCTAAGAGTTTCTCCCCAAACTCACTTAATTGAGTTCCTTTTCCACGTTTTTTATCGACTAGAGCTAATCCTAATAAATTTTCAAGTAGATTAAGAATATCCCATGCTTTGCGATAGGAGTAGTCACACATTTTAGCTGCCAACCGCAGATTGCCAGTTGTTTGTATTCCTTTTAATAATTGAAGTGTGGGTTGTAAATCATAGTTTTGGTTATTGATGGCTAGGTAAGGATTTGATCTATAGTTTATTTTTATAGGATTCATAATTGGCAATAGTTTGCATGTTTTGTATGGTTAAGTACCGATATATAATGCTTCGTTTTTTAATAGTACGTTGATTATATTTTATTTTATGCAAAAAAATACATGTTTTGGTTTTTTAGGGAGTATATTGTTAGGTTTGTCTTCTGGGAGTAGCTATGCTCAAGACAAACCTTGGCGATTAGACCAATACATGGGGGTGCCTGATTGGTTAAGCCTTTCATTTGAACATAGAACACGTTACGAAACACTTGATCAGCAATATCGAGCGATTGTTAATGGTAATCCAGGAAATGGCGGAGACCAGGCGCTAGTTTTTCGTACGCTAATTCATGCTAAAGCGGATTTGAAATATTTTCGCATTGGCGCTGAAATGATGGATTCACGTATTAAACTGGCTGATTCTGGTTCAGCCAGTTCCAGTACGCGATTGACCCCTGCAATTGCTAATCCTATAGATTTGTTACAAGCCTATATTGAAGTGCCTTTGGATAATGTCGGGGAAGAGGGTAGTCAAAGTTTGTTGCGAGCAGGACGTATCACTATGGATGTGGGTAGCAGAAGACTGGTTGCCAGAAATCGTTTTCGTAACACGATTAATGCATTTACTGGTTTGGATTGGCAGTGGACGTCAGCCGATAAGACATTTAGGGTATTTTATACCTTACCGGTGCATCGTAAGGTTGATGGTGATGTTCTTGATAATAAACCCAGTTTTGATGTTGAAGAGACCGATATTCGTTTTTGGGGAATTCATTACAGTCAGGCATTGTTTAGCAAAGATGATAAAGGAGAAGTCTTTCTCTTTGGCTTGAATGAGGAAGATACAGAAAACAGAGCAACTAAAGATCGTGAGTTATATACTTTTGGTATGCGTTGGTGGAATAGTCCGGCGATTGAGCAGTTTGATTATCAACTGGAAACTGTTTATCAGTTAGGTGAATCAAAAGCATCAAGAGTATCAGCTCTGACATTGGATCATTGGGCGCATTTTCATCATGCCGAGCTAGGTTATAGTTTTAATGCGCCATGGTTACCTAGATTGATTATGCAATATGATTATGCCAGTGGCGATGATGACCCCAACGATGGGCAAAATAATCGTTTCGATACCTTATATGGTGCGCGTCGTTTTGATTTTGGGCCAACCAGTATTTATGGCGCGTTTGCGAGAAATAACCTTCATTCACCTGCATTGCGTTTGAATCTTAAGCCTATTAAATCGCTAAAACCTATGGTCGCATTGCGCGGCTTCTGGAGAGCATCAACAGCTGATAAATGGACCACCGCTGGTATCTCTGGAAGTCAGGCGTATATCGGTACTCAAATCGAAGCACGATTGCGCTGGGAACCTCTGCCTAAAAACTTACAGATTGAAGCCGGGGTGGCGCATTTATTTGCTGGAGATTTAATGGATCAGGCCGGCAAACAAGATGCAACTTATGCTTATACACAAATAACAGTGAAATTTTAAAGAGAAAATGATGAGTTTTTTAAAAAATGTAGTATTACTGTCGACGATATTTTTTGTTGGGTCTGTTAATGCTGAACAAATTATACGTTTGTCTACCACCACCAGCACTGAAAATTCAGGGCTTTTAGCAATTTTACATCCTGTGTTTGAGAAACAAAATAATATCAGAGTGGATGTGATAGCGGTAGGAACGGG
>DAOWHF010000192.1:0-5696 GCA_030641565.1 Methylomarinum sp. | reverse complement strand
TTAAAGGCGATATTCCTGAACCAGATATTGATGATATTTTTGACTGGGTTGAAGATGACTGTGATTTAGCTGTTCGGCTATTATCTGATATCGCAGCCAATGCAAAACAAAATAGTATTAGTGATCAACAACAAACTGAAGGTGCGCCTGAACAGGCTAAAACACCTGCGTCATCCCCTCAAGCCGATAGTAGTCAAAGCGTAGCATCATCTACGACTGGGGGTACACCTGCTTCAGCCCCTGCTGAACCAACAAAAAGTAAAAAAGAAGCTGCAAAACCTGCTGCAAAAGGTTCAAGTTCCATTCGGGTTGATACCGGAAAGATTGATACCTTAATTAATATGGTGGGTGAGTTAGTTATCACTCAGTCAATGTTAAGTTTGGTGGGAGAGCATTTTGAGTTAAATAAATTGGATCAACTTAAAAATGGTTTGTCTCAGCTAGAGCGTCATACTAGAGAGTTACAAGAAAGTGTAATGAACATTCGTATGTTGCCGATTAGTTTTGTTTTTAGTCGATTCCCCAGGTTGGTACATGATTTAAGTACTAAGTTAGATAAAAAAATAGAATTAGTATTGGTTGGTGAGAATACTGAAGTTGATAAAACGGTAGTAGAGCTATTAAGCGACCCCTTAGTTCATTTGGTCAGAAATAGTCTTGATCATGGCATTGAAATGCCAGCCGACCGCATAGCAGCAGGTAAACCTGAAACAGGTACCATTACATTAGAAGCTTATCATCGTGGTGGAAATATCGTCATAGAAGTGAGAGATGATGGTAAAGGCTTAAACAAGGATATGTTGAGAGCCAAAGCGATAGAAAAAGGCTTAATTGATGAAGATGTTGTTTTATCAGATAAACAAATCTATGAATTGATTTTTATGGCGGGGTTTTCGACAGCAGAACAGCTGACGGATATTTCAGGTCGTGGCGTAGGAATGGATGTCGTTAGACGAAATATCCAGTCTTTAGGAGGTAACATAGAAATCACCTCTGAATTAGGACAAGGTTCTACTATTGCTATCCACCTTCCATTAACCTTGGCAATATTGGATGGACAATCCATTGCGGTAGGTGAGGAACGTTTTATTATTCCTTTAGGCGCCATTATAGAGTCCATTAATATATCTAAAGATATGATTAATCGTGTCGCAGGGAAAGGTGAAACTTTTCGATTAAGAGATGAATATTTACCTATAGTCAGAATGCATGAGATTTTTGATGTCAAAACAGCAAAGACAACAGAGTTAACAGAAGGTTTGGTTGTAGTCGTTGATGGTCAAGGCATGCGCTGTGGATTATTTATTGACGATTTACTCGGTCAGCAGCAAGTGGTCATTAAATCGTTGGAAGCAAATTATAGAAAAGTAGAAGGCGTTTCTGGAGCGACCATTTTAGGTGATGGTTCGGTGGCATTGATTCTGGATATTCCAGGATTAGTTCGAATATCTAATCAATAAAATAATTAGAAGATGATGGCAGAAGAAACTGAAAATAACGAAACTGAACTTGTTGTAGAAAAGAAATTGGAAAATATGGTTCAGTTTTTAAGTTTTACGTTGGGTGATGAAGAGTACGGTGTTGATATTCTTCGGGTGCAGGAGATTCGTAGTTGGGAGCCAGTGTCACGTATTCCTAATGTTCCTTCCTATGAAAAAGGTGTTGTAAATTTAAGAGGCGCTATTGTGCCTATTATCGATTTGCGAGAGCGCTTCGGTTTAGGGCATTTACCCTATACACCTTTAACAGTGGTTGTGGTACTTCAATCACATATGGAAACAGGGCAGACTCGAGTAATGGGTGTGGTGGTTGATGCAGTTTCTGATGTTGTTGATGTTGATAAAAAAACAATACAAGGTGCTCCTAATTTTGGGACTAAAGTCAGTACGGAATTTATTAATGGATTGGCATCTGTTAATGAGCGTATGGTGATGTTATTAGATGTAGATAAGTTACTGAAATTAGAAGGATTAGGTGATGAGAATGAAAGTTAATAAAAAAGTAAAATTCTTAATGGGTAAGGAGTCAAATAATGAAAATTAATATGCCGGTAACTGATCACGAAGTACAAATGCAACCGGGCACCATACTCGTTACGCGCACCAACTTAAAAGGCATAATTACATATGTTAATGATGCTTTTATTGAGATAAGTGGGTTTTCTAAGGATGAATTAGTTGGCTCGAATCATAATGTGGTTCGTCACCCTGACATGCCTACTGCTGCATTTGAAGATTTATGGAATTCTTGTAAAGCAGGTAAACCTTGGACTGCACCAGTAAAAAATAGAACAAAGAAAGGTGATTATTATTGGGTTGAGGCCAATGTAACGCCTGTTTTTAAAAATGGCAAAGTTAATGAGTTTTTATCTGTACGTTATGCCCCCAGTCGGCAACAAATTAATGCTGCGGAAGATTTATATCAGCAATTAAATAACAATAAAGCAGCAATACGTCCTAAAGGTTTATCTTTGTTTTTGAAAAATATTAAGGAGATAAATTTAGGTTTAAAAGCAGGAGTTGCATTAACTGGGTTTATGTTACCTAGTTTATATTTTATGTATCTATTATTTCAGGCTGGTAATACACCTGTTCTAGTTGGGGTTGCATTACTAGTTGTTTTTGCCACTATGCTGGGGTTCAGTATAGTAAGAAATCTCCAGCAAGCAATGGCAAAGGCAGAAGGGGTCTGTCAGCAGTTGGCTGATGGCCAATATAGAAATGAGATAGAGCTGAACCGAAACGATCAAATAGGTGATTTTTATAGATCGTTATACTCTATGCAGGTTAAGTTGAATGGTGATTTGGCCGAGACTAAAGAAGTAGGTGCAGAAGCTACGCGTATTAGGCAAGCACTTGATAACGTAAGTTCTAGCGTCATGGTTGCTGATAATAACTTGGATATTATTTATATCAACTCAACAGTTTTAGAAACTTTTAAAAACGCAGAAGCCGATATACGAAAAGACTTGCCTAATTTTAATGCAGATCAATTGTTAGGCAGTAATATAGACAGTTTTCATAAAAATCCAGCACATCAAAGAGGTTTGATTCCTTCTTTAACAGGTACCATGAAATCAACTTTGGAGATTGGTGGTCGACACATGGACTTTGTTGCAAACCCTGTGATGAGTGATGATGGGGAGCGAATTGGTACTGTAGTAGAGTGGGTAGATAGAACGCATGAAGTAAAAATTGAACAAGAAATTGAAGCAATAGTTGAAGGGGTAAAAGCAGGGCAGCTCGATACACGTATTGAAATGGCTGATAAAGAAGGCTTCTTTGAAAAATTGAGTTCAGGTATTAATGAGCTAACAGATGTTATTGAGGGTGTTTTTGCCGATGTAAGCTCTACAATGCAAAGTATGGCAACCGGTGATTTAACCAACCGAATCGAAAGTGAGTATGAAGGTGTTTACTTAGAATGTAAAAACAATATCAATGCCTCCATAGATAAAATTGCTGAAATAGTAGGGCAGGTTAATGAGTCCGCAGGTTTTATCAATAATTCTTCTCAAGAAATAGCCAGTGGAAATAATAATCTTTCACAGCGTGCTGAACAGCAAGCAGCAAACTTGGAAGAAACTGCATCCAGTATGGAGCAATTAACCAGTACGGTTAAAAATAATGCAGATAATGCGCAGCAGGCTAATACTGTTGCAACAACAGCACGTCAATTAGCCGAAAAAGGCGGAGACGTTGTTAAATCAGCAGTATCGGCAATGGAGGAGATTAATGTAAGCAGTAATAAGATTGCCGAGATTATTGGAGTGATTGATGAAATTGCTTTTCAAACAAATTTATTGGCATTAAATGCATCTGTAGAAGCCGCGAGAGCAGGAGAACAGGGTAGAGGTTTCTCTGTAGTAGCCACAGAGGTAAGAAACTTAGCACAAAGAAGTGCGACAGCTGCGAAAGAAAGTAAGGAGCTTATTCAAACCAGTGTGCAAAAAGTACGGTCTGGTACAGAGTTTGTAAATGAAACGGGTAAGTCGCTAACTGAAATCGTTTCTGGTGTGAAAAAAGTAGGTGATATTGTTGCAGAAATTGCATCAGCAAGTGCTGAGCAATCACAAGGTATTGAACAAGTCAATCAGGCTGTGTCTCAAATGGATGAAATTACGCAGCAGAATGCAGCCTTGGCAGAGCAAGCTTCAGCGGCTAGTGTATCTATGAGTGATCAGTCAAACAACATGACTCAGTTGCTTTCATTCTTTAGGGCTGGGGGAGGGGCGGTAACTGCTCAGCAAACAAGCTATAGTGCGCAACCTGTTAAATCGACAGCAGAAAGGCCAAAATCAAAACCAACAAGAGCGGCTATTCCAGCTCAACAGCCTGCAGCAAATGAATTTACAGCATCAGCCGATGATGATGAGTGGGAAGAATTCTAAGACATGTTGACAGTAATTAATATGATGACTGGGATAAATCGAAATGGTTAGTGATACGCAGATAGAACAATTCTTGACTTTTGAGCTTGCTGGTGAGTCTTATGGGGTGGAAATTCTAAAGGTTCAGGAGATTAGAGGGTGGGAAGCTGTTAGGGAGATACCAAATACTCCCGCCTTTATTAAAGGTGCCTTAAATTTACGTGGGGAAATTGTTCCTATTATTGATTTGCGTGAGCGTTTTGGTATGGAGAAAACGGAATACTCGCCTGTAACAGTGGTCATTGTTCTTTGTGTTGAAAATAGTTTAGGTTCTAATGTGATGGGTATTGTTGCTGATGCTGTATCTGATGTGCTGGATATTAAAATTGCAGACATTAAAGACAGCCCCAAATTAGGCTCAAAAATTGATACGCGATATATGCGTGGGATGTACGTGGGGAAAACGCAGATGATGATGATATTGGATGTTGACAAGCTTTTGGATTCAGAAGAATTTGAAGGGATTGTAAATCTGTAATGGCTGAAAGAGTTGTAGCAATTATTAATCAGAAAGGTGGTGTGGGAAAAACTACAACATCAACCAATTTGACTCATGCACTTGCAAAGTCAGGTAAAAAAGTAACTGTTATCGACCTTGATCCACAAGGGCATTTGGCGGTATCTTTTGGTGCATTTAACCGGAGTACGCCAGGGATTGATGAGGTTCTGCTAGGTATATCCGATATCTCTGAAAACTTGGTGGCTGTTCGGGAAAATCTTCAATTGATTGTCGCAGGACCTAGGCTACAAGAGATTGAACAGTTATCCGAAGGTGGTGCTAAACGTGGTGATTTGTTAAGAAAGGCATTGCATGAGAATTTGAGTGATCAGGATTTTGTGTTTATTGATTGTCCTCCTTCATCGGGATTGTTGGCAGCTAATGCTTTATTTGCTGCAGATGAGATTGTAATCCCCATGACCAGTGATTTTTTAGCATTGCAAGGCTTGTCTCATATGATGGGAACGATTAAGCGGTTTGAAAAAGCACTACAAAGAGAATATAAATTATTTTTAGTAATGTCTCGATATGCTTCAACACGAAGAATATCTAAAGACGTTTTAAATACAATGTTACAGCACTTTCCGAACCAGGTGTTAAGCACTGTCATTAGGGAAACGGCATTGTTGGCGGAATGCCCAAGTTTTGGTAAAACTATTCTGGAATATCGCCCGGGAAGCCGGTCAGCAAGAGATTTTAGAAGTCTGGCAAAAGACTTTTTAGAAGGCAAGGTAATGTGATGGCAGAAAAAGAAGATAAGGGTTTAAT
>DAOWHF010000244.1:0-3542 GCA_030641565.1 Methylomarinum sp. | reverse complement strand
TTACGGGGATATGTTTTAACGCTGTTTGCTCTTTTAAGCGATTGGTTAACTCTTTTCCATTTATGCCTGGTAAATGGATGTCCATCAGAATAAGGTCAAAATCTTGCTTGGTGATCATCTCCCAGCCTAACTCACCCGTTTCAGCAAAATGTAGTGTATAGCCTTTTTTATGATTAAAGAAAGATTGCATTAATCGTCTATTTGCAGCGTTATCTTCTACACAGAGAATCTGTTTTTCAGGTCTTGCGTCTAAGTATTCGGTTTCTATTGTTTGGAAGGTGTTATCTACCATAATAGCTTGTTGTGTTTGGGGTGGGTTTTCTGCTTCTCCTGTTGGTAACTCAAACCAAAAGGTTGTTCCTATATTTTCCTGGCTATCAAAACCAATACGACCAGCCATTAACTCAACAAGACTTTTTGTTACCACCAAGCCAACACCAGTGCCTTCGATAGCAGATTTTTCTTGTCCTAGTCGATTAAAGGCTCCAAATACATGGTTTTGATTGGCCTCTGGTATTCCAATCCCTGTATCAGTAATGCTTATTCTAACGAAGTCGTCTTCAGTGTGCTGCCAGTCTATACTGACTGATCCACCGTCTTTGTTGTATTTAATCGCATTGCTGATGAGGTTTAATAAAACTTGTTTTAATTTTGTATAGTCGGCTTGTACGGATGTCGATAAATTTGTTAAAAGACGTATTTCAATATTTGTTGTCTCTGCGATTGTGTTTAACAAAGGTAAAGATTCATTGATAATGTCGCTGAGTTGGATTGGTTCAATTGATAGCTCTACTTTTCCTGCTTCAATACTAGAAAGCTCTAAAATTTCGTTAATAAGAGCGAGTAGGTGTTTTCCCCCCGCTATAATGAAATCGACACTTTCTTTCTGGTCTTCAGTTAAAGGTTCTTCAGTATCACTTTCTAATAATTGGGAAAATCCTAAAATGGAATTAAGGGGGGTTCTTAGTTCATGACTCATTGCAGATAAAAACTCAGATTTAGCTTGGCTTGCTTTCTCTGCATTAGCTTTTTCTTGCTCAGCAATTTCCTTGGCTATTAACAATGCTTTATTAATGTCTTCTTGCCTGGTTTCCAAGTCTTTAATGTAGGTAACATCAGTACGGATAGCGATATACTGCTCAGGTATTCCTTGATCGTTTAGCAGAGGAACAATGGTTGATTTAACCCAATATTCTGAGCCATCTTTTGCTTTGTTTTTTATTTCACCATGCCAAGCTTTGCCGCTACTTATTGTTTGCCACATCTCTTTGAAAAAAGATTTTGGATGAAAGCCTGATTTCAATAGTCGATGATTTTTTCCTATTACCTCGTCTTGTGAGTATTGGCTAATGCTTTCAAATTTATCATTCACATAAATAATATTACCTTTTACATCCGTAATACTGACGATGGCATGTTCATCCAGTGCTCTTTTTTGAAATGCTAGTTGATCGGCTTTGCGCTTAAGACGTTTGCTGGTTTCTGCTTGTTGTTCCAGGGCTTCTTTACGCTGAGTTATATCTCTAACAATTGCCAATAAATATTTTTTATCATTTTCTATATAGGCCGTTATCTTTACTTCAACAGGAAAAGATGAACCATCCTTGCGTTGCTTTCTACCGTTAACAAATACAGGGTTCCCCTGTTTACATGATTGCCATAGGTTAAGTAATCGTTCCCGTGTTTCACCTGTTTCTATATCAAAAACAGTCAGTGATTTTAGTTCTTCTTTGGTATAGTCTAGCTGAGTTAATATCGCGTGGTTAGCATCATAAATATAGCCGTGTTCATCATGAATCAAAATGCCATCAGCGATATTTTGAAATAAAACCTCGGTATGAATGTTATTTATTTTCTGTTCTTGATGCTGATTAAATTTTATTTTTTTAGCGGCATGTTCCAGTGCTAATAATAGTTTATCCTGAGGGAGTGATTTGTTTAGATAGTCAGCTGCACCATGACGCAGGGATATTAATGCAGAATCAATCTCTACATGATCTGACAACATTAAACAGCGTATTTCTGGGTTTTGTATGATGAGCTGATCAAGTACATCAATACCATTTTGGTGATTAAGTTTTAGATCAATCAGCGCTAATTGAGGGTTAAACTCCGTGGTGATAAGGATTGCTTCAGCGATATTATCCGTAATTTTTACAGAATAATTCTGCGTGGATAGAAAAGAAGCCTGGTCTTTGGCTGACGCTTTATCCTCAGCAACAATTAACAGTCGCAATGCCACTTTTTTATTAAAATTATTCATTTAAATCGTCAGTCTGTTAAGCAATGTGCGGGCAAGAGCCCCGTTTAATTACTAGGGGTTATGCCTAATTATTAGTAGATTGTTAGCATAATTCCATGTGCTGTATAATTAATTGCTTATATTATGATGCTGCTGTTTTTTTTCGACAACCTCTAATCATTTCGCCCCGTTTTCTATGTTGATTGTTACTAATCATGATTAACGAGAGATAATTCACTTTTTCACCGCGTAAACTGGATATGTCGTGAATAATACGCTCTTCTGGAGAGCCTGCTTTTTCAATGAAACAACTGTTGGCTAATAAGGATTTATCTTCCAGTAGGCTGATAATGTCATCTAATATAGGTTTAACTTTTAATAGTATCAGCGTATCAAAATCATTGAGTAGCGATTCAATCATTTCTATACCATAACCTGCTGGAATAATGGCGACGGTATCATCGGTATCCGCTAAAGGCACTTCGGCACGGGCCGCCGCAGCATTAAATGAAGTAACTCCTGGGATAGTTTCTATCTCAGTGTTTTCATCTAAACCTTTAACTGTTTTAGCTAAATGTTGAAAGGTAGAGAAGGTTGAGGCATCCCCCTCGACTAAAAAAACCACATCTTGTCCTTGCTGTAGAATTTCCAGTACTGTTTGAGCTGCTTGTAGCCAGTATTTAGCTAAAATTTCCTTATCATGTGACATAGGGAAAACTAAAGCGGTACTGTTTTCGGGTTCTTCAAGCCCTGCATTTAAGGCAATTTGTAATGCATAACTGGGGGTGTTCTTTTTCTTGATAGGATATGTCCAATACGCATCAGACTGTAATAACTGCCATGCACGACGTGTCATTAAATCAGGGTCGCCAGGACCTAAAGATAGCCCATAAAGTTTTCCGATCATAAAGTTTGATTCCTTTGTGCTGAAATAATCCATACTGGATTTTCAGCTTGCATTCTATGCATATGTAAAATAGGTTGGCTGCGTGATGCTTGTAGTTGAGTCATATCCCACTGAGCTTCCAGAGTTTTTAATGTATCTATCGCGGTAGTTAAATTTTCGATAGTGACAAAATTCATCACTAACCAGCCATCAGCTGTTAAGCGTTGTAGACATAGTTTAATTAAATCGGCTAATTCACCACCTGTTCCTCCCATAAATACAGCGTTAGGGGCAGGCCAGTCTTCCAGGCCTGTAGGTGCTTTATTGTTGATTAAGTGATAATTATTAATGTCTAACTGTTTTGCGTTATCCGAGGCTATTTCAAAATCAGCGATATTTTTTTCTATGGCATAG
>DAOWHF010000085.1:0-9919 GCA_030641565.1 Methylomarinum sp. | reverse complement strand
TTCTTCCAGCTCTTGATTGGATGGATCGAAAGAATTAAGCGCTTCATTTACCCGCATTACAACTTCAGGCAATGAAAATAAATTCTCAACTTGAGAAACTATTAATTGGATATTCATTTAAAGACTTACCTCCATCCTTATCTTTCTTTAAAACAACAATACAAGCATCATTAAATTACTCATCAACCAAGCCTTCAATATAACGACATTTTCATCTAAGTACGAGCAAAAAATTGATTCGGCTTTTGACGAAATCATATTTTCCTATGCTATAAGGTGTGCTGAGGCGCTTTTCACAAATGATAGCTTCGCCCTTCAGCACCCTATAGCTTTTAGTTTTTTTTATTTTCGTCCAAATAAAACAGGCGATTTAGCTTGTGCTTTATTCTGCAAACAAAAGTATGCCGCTTCATCAAAGCTCATTTTTAATGATTGCGTGTTTTTCTTCTCGACTAAGAATTTTTCAGCCTCAACAGCCGTTAAGTCTTTCATAACCCTTGTTGCAATACATAAACAAGGGTTAGCATATCTTTTTCGATCTTCTCTCTTATTAACAGAGTTTTTAACTTCTCTTTCGACACATTGCTCAGCAAAGTCATGCTCAAACTTATGCTTTTTTAAGTCACTGACTTCAGCTCCGTGCGAATGATCAAAAACTTTATGCTTAGCTTTAACGACTTTCTTGGGCTGATCATCAGAACAAGCCGTTAAAGTAGCAGAAATAACTAAGCTAGTTAATAGTGCAAAAATAAGGTTTTTGGTTTTGATAGGCATTTTCATAAATTAAATATTTGGCTAGCCACTAAAATAACCCTGAACTTTATCATTTTATGAGCGGATATTCTAATTTGCTAAGCCATTTTCTTAAAAATCATTGACTTAAGCAGCCGTCAGTTTAAACAACTAATCTGCCACAGAAGACTATGATACCTTAACTGCACCCTATTGGAGCTACCTATAGTTTAAAAACACCCTATCACAGGAAACTAAAATAATGAGTCCGCCTGATTGAGATATGTCTTGAGTTTTAATTCAACTGCGCTAACATTCAAATAATATATAGCATAATTTAGGGAAACTATGTAGTGAATAAAAAATCATTATTTTTTGGCATAGTTATTTTACTGCTAGCCGCTGGCTATTATTTTATTAAAAGCCCCGACCGCATTAGCGTTACAGTCCATAAGGTATCAAAAGGTGAAGTTAAGGCTAGCGTGTCCAATACTCGTGTGGGTACGATTAAGGCTTGTCGCCGTGCCTATTTAGCCCCAGCAACCGGGGGTAATGTTGCTAAACTCTTCGTTAAAGAAGGTGAAAGAGTCAAACAACAGCAACTATTACTGGAAGTCTGGAATGATGATCTAAAAGCTCAGCTTATATTACAAAAGGCACAAATCAAAGCTAACCACGCCACAGCCAAGCAAGTTTGTGAGCTAGCCGCTGGCGCTGAACGAGATGCTCAACGTTTAATCCGTTTAAAAAAAATAGGCCATATTATTTCCGAGGAGCTGGTGGACAGGGCAACAACCAGTGCCAGGGCTCAATGGTATTCTTGTCAGGCATCACGTGCTGCAATAGAAGTTGTACAGGCTAATTTAGCTGTTGTTGAACAGGCGATTGAACGAACCTTAGTACGTGCGCCCTTTGATGGAACTGTAGCTGAAATTAATGTCGAATTAGGCGAGTATGTTACCCCATCACCACCCGGCATTCCGACTCTACCCTCAATTGACCTACTAGACATTAGCTGTTTAACAGTTTCTGCCCCAATAGATGAAGTAGATGCACCTCAGATTAAAATGGGGATGACAGCCTGTGTAAGCCTGGATGCCTTTGAGGAACAACGCTGCTCAGGTACGGTGACACGTATAGCACCTTATGTTTTGGAAAAAGAGAAACAAGCACGGACAGTCGAAGTGGAAATAACACTCAGTGATGCAAAAGACTTAAACGATTTATTACCGGGGTATAGCGCAGATATTGAAGTATTAATAGCTAGCAAGGTCAATGCATTAAGAGTACCCACTGAAGCCGTACTAGAAAATAATCAGGTATTTCTTGTAAACCAAGATGGGCTGTTAGAATCAAGAACCTTTAAACCCGGCTTGGCAAACTGGAACTTTATCGAAGTTATATCGGGTCTGTCTGAAGCTGACAGCATTGTTCTTTCCGTCGGACGAGATGGTGTTGAAGCAGGCGCTTATGTGCGTGAAGAACAATGATAGTGCTTGAAAATATACAGCGCTATTTTCAAGTTGGCGAGCAACGTATTCATGCTTTAAATAATATCAACTTAACCATAAATAAAGGTGAATACGTTTCAATTATGGGACCTTCTGGCTCTGGAAAATCAACCTTGTTGAATGTCATCGCCTTGCTTGACCAACCGTCCTCCGGTAAATATATATTAAACAATCAGGATGTCACTCAGCTAAATGATCAGAAATTAGCCAAGGCCAGACGCGAAAACTTTGGTTTTGTATTCCAGTTTTTTCATTTAATCCCTCGCTATACGGCAGCTGAAAACATTGAAATACCCATGATTTTAGCGGGTGTTCCCTCTAAAGAACGCAAACAACGCGTTGCCGAAGCACTGATCGCAGTTAATTTACAAGATCGAGCAGCACATCGTCCAGATCAACTTTCCGGTGGACAAACACAGCGGGTAGCGATTGCCCGGGCAATGATTATGCGGCCACAAATTTTATTAGCCGATGAGCCTACAGGTAATCTTGATAGCCAATCAGGTAAGGAAATCATTGCATTACTAGAAAACCTGAATCAGCAACAAGTAACCCTTCTTATGATTACACATGATGAAACGATAGGTCGTCGTGCTCAGCGTAGAATCCGTCTTATTGACGGACAGATTAGCCTGCCATGACCTTTAGCGATACCTTAATCCAGTCTTACTCTGCAATTAAAACCCAACCGGTCAGGGTTTTGCTGATTATACTGGCAATGAGTATCGGTATTGCCTCAGTCACCGTATTAACAGCCTTGGGAGAAAGTGCCCGTCTTTATATCGTTAATGAATTTGAGGCCTTAGGCACACATCTAATCATCGTTTTACCCGGTCGTGCCGAAACCACTGGCGGGCACCCGCCTATTTTTGGCGAAACCCCCAGAGATTTAACACTCGCTGATGCACAAGCCTTATTTAGAAGTCGAAATATTGCAGCAATAGCCCCCATAAATATCGGTGCAGCCCCCGTTTCTACAAAAGGGCTGGAACGGGAAACCACTATTATTGGTTCTACCGCTTCTTTACGCCGCGTACGTCATTTAAATATGGCTCAAGGACGCTTCTTACCCGACACTGATACTAATAAGACACTGTCAGTTTGCGTTATCGGTCAGACTATTAAAGATGAACTGTTTGCACAACAACAGGCGTTAGGACAATGGCTACGCATCAATGATCGTCGCTTTCGAGTGATAGGGGTATTATCCTCAGAAGGCCAATCGATTGGGGTTGATTTTGACGATATGGTGATTATTCCTGTTACTGCCGCGCAAACATTATTTAATACCCAGTCATTATTCAGGATTTTGCTTGAGGCCAAATCCAAGCCGGCCATGTACAAGGCCGTTGATGAAATAAAAGATATTATTAAAGCCCGTCATGATGGAGAAGATGATGTCACATTGATTACTCAGGATAGTGTTGTAAAAACCTTTGATGATATATTAATGGCACTGACCTTAGCCGTTACCAGCATAGCCAGTATTAGCCTGGCGGTTGCAGGCATATTGGTCATGAATGTCATGTGGGTCAGTGTTAGCCAAAGGACTTCCGAAATCGGATTATTAAAAGCATTAGGCGCCACCAAACGTCAGATCATGTACTTGTTTTTATCTGAAGCTGCAATATTATCTATAGCAGGGGCTTTAACAGGTCTGATATTAGGTAAAGCAACCCTGTTTATTTTACAAACAGTCTATCCTGATTTTCCCGTTTATTTACCCACTTGGGCAGTATTTGCCGCTTTGGCCGTTGCTTTATTAACAGCGTTGATATTTGGCGTATTACCAGCCAAACAAGCAGCCGAAATGAATCCGGTTACTGCGCTTAGAAGGAAGTAAACATGCACTATCTGGACATAATTAACTTATCTTTTCGTACCGTTATCAGTCAAAAATTACGCTCAATTTTGACGGCTTTAGGGCTGATTATAGGCATTGCTGCGGTGATTATTTTAACCTCCATAGGGCGCGGCATTCATAGCTATGTACTGGCAGAATTTACCCAGTTTGGAACCAATCTAATTGCGGTATTTCCTGGAAAAACCACAACACTAGGCTTATCAGGCGCAACTATCAGTACAGTGCGCCCATTATCTATGGCTGATGCGCTAAGTTTAAGCAAGCTGGACAATATTCTTGCCGCACTGCCCTTAGTTCAGGGTAATGCGCGCATAGAAGCAGGCAAAAAACAGCGACGTACTACTGTGCTTGGTGTGGGTGCAGCAGTCCCGGAAATATGGAAAATAAAAGTCGCCACAGGCCGGTTTTTACCGGCTAATGAACAAACCAACCCACGTGCATTTGCAGTGCTGGGCCATAAACTTGCGCTTGAATTATTCGGCGATAACAACCCTCTTGGGCAACGCATACGCATTGGAAGTGACCGCTTTCGCGTACTGGGGGTAATGGAAAAAAAAGGCCAGATGCTCGGGTTTGATATGGATGACACGATTTATATTCCAACAGCAAAAGCATTAGCGTTATTTGATAGGGAAAGCCTGATGGAAATTGATCTGTTATATAAAAGCAATATGTCAGTAAAAACCATCGAAAAATCGATTAAACGTTTATTACAACTCCGACATGGTCGAGAAGATTTTACTCTGATTACCCAAGACCAAATGCTAAAAAGCATAGATTCAATTTTAAATATACTCACCCTGGCAGTAGCGGCTTTAGGAAGTATCTCCTTATTGGTTGGTTCAGTCGGTATTTTAACCATTATGACCATAGCTGTATCAGAACGTATTTCTGAAATTGGCTTATTGCGTGCAGTCGGAGCAGAACAGGGTACTATTTTTAAACTTTTTTTATCAGAAGCCTTAGTGCTAAGTTTTGCTGGCGGCAGCATAGGTGTCTTACTAGGATTGCTTATCGTTTACCTGATTAGCTTTACCCTGCCCAACTTACCGGTACAGTTGGCCTGGCTTTATATTATGGCTGCATTTGCTATTTCCTTACTGATTGGTCTTGCTGCGGGAGTAATTCCAGCAATGAAAGCAGCTCGTTTACATCCGCTGGATGCTTTACGCTCTGAATAGTTTTTCTGATTTAAGCAGGTGGCTTTTCAGTAGAATCTATACTGTGTTTGCCGGTAAGCGGTACAAAACTAACTCCAAGAATTGACTGAGTCTCGATTTCTCCGCCTGGCTTTTTTTCCACAACCATCAGCTCTTGAGAGTGATAAGGCAAACCAACAGGAATGACCAGTCGAGCACCAACTTTCAGCTGTTCAACCCAGGGCTTAGGGATATAAAGAGAGGCGGCGGTCACGATAATACCGTCATAAGGCGCATGTTCCGACCAGCCATAATACCCATCGTAATTGCGCAGGTTTATATTTTCATAACCCAGTTTTCTGAGCCTACTACGTGCATTGACAGCCAGTGTTTCAATAATTTCGACGCTATAAACCTGTTTCACCAGGCATGACAGAACTGCGGCCTGATAACCAGATCCCGTACCGATTTCCAGAATACGGTCGGTAGGTTTTGTATTTAATAAGTCACTCATCAAGGCGACAATATAAGGTTGAGAAATAGTCTGCCCTGAGCCGATAGCAACCGGCCCGTTATCATAGGCACGGTTTTGAAACTCTCTAGGGATAAATTCATGCCTAGGTACCTGTTTCATGGCCGCCATGACTCGAGCATCCAAAGCATTTCTACCAATAGCATTACGGGTTAAGCTGACCTCCATTTCAATACCCTTTAACATGCGTTGCATATCATTCATCAGTCATACTCCAAAGTCAATGTGTACATAAATACCTGCACACTCAGTTTGCTAAAAGGTTTAGCTTCATGCCTTTTCTACCTTTAGATTCGAACACAACTCAAAGAGGTTTTCAATTAGTGTCTTTACTTATATGCTGAAGAAGACAATCATTAGCAGTTAACAAGACGGTATTACAATTAATTAATAAAACGGTGGATATGATGAAAGCAATGGTATTGAAAAGACTCTGCAATCTTCTGGAAAATCAGACACCACTGGAACTTATGGAATTCCCCGTTCCGGTTCCTGCTGAACACGAAATTCTGATAAAAGTCTCAATGTGCGGTGTATGTCACACCGAACTAGACGAAATTGAGGGACGAACACCACCGCCGAATTTACCAATAGTGCCAGGACATCAAGTGATCGGCAGGGTCGAGGCCATCGGCAACAAAGTAAGCACTTTTTCAATAGATGACAGGGTTGGTGTTGCATGGATTTTTTCTGCCTGTGGGAATTGTAAGTTTTGTCTCTCAGGCCATGAGAACCTGTGTAACGCTTTCGAGGCGACTGGTCGTGATACCAATGGCGGTTATGCACAGTATATGACCATTTCAGAACAATTTGCCTATGCGATTCCAGCATTCTTTTCCGACGAGAAAGCGGCTCCTTTGCTATGTGCCGGTGCAATCGGTTATCGCTCATTAAGATTGACCGATTTAAAGGATGGACAACGTCTTGGTCTGACCGGGTTCGGTGCTTCAGCACACCTGGTTTTAAAAATGGTCAAACACCTCTATCCCAATACCGAGGTCTATGTTTTTACCAGAAATGCAACGGAAAGGACGTTTGCCTTGGAACTGGGAGCAACCTGGGCTGGGGATACCAGAGAAATGGCTCCAGAAAAACTGGACTCTATCATTGATACCACACCGGCATGGGAACCTATTGTTGAAGCACTGGCTAATCTGGATGCCGGCGGCAGGCTGGTTATTAATGCCATTCGCAAAGAAGACGATAAACAAAGTTTACTAAACCTAAGTTATCCGCTCCATCTTTGGCTGGAAAAAGAGATCAAGAGCGTTGCTAATATTACCCGAAGGGATGTCACAGAATTTCTACAGCTGGCAGCTGAAATGGAGCTGAAACCTGAGGTTCAAATATTTACTTTGGAACAAGCAAACGAAGCGTTGCTTGAACTTAAGAGAGGAAAAATTCGTGGCGCTAAGGTGCTAAAAATAGGTTGAAGACTAGCCGGTGAGGAAAACTTTACAACGCCATATACTTAGCGTGACGCATGCTTTTACTGGGAATCTAGCATTTTTAGTCTAGATTCCGACTCTTTCTCACCTTTTACAGTCAAAATACCTGCTTCCATATGCACGTCAATATTTTCTGATTTCACACTGGGAATATCAGCAAGCAATACAAATTGACTGTATTATTCTTTGATATATCGACTACAGACGCCCATTCAGCAGTAGAAATAGAGCCTTCACCGCCATGATAATCATTAAATACAGATATAAAACCTTAATTTTTAAGCGGTTAAATTATCGCTAATATACTTCACCTGCCCCCCAAAAGCACTAAAACACTCAATGCGAGATAAACTGTTGATTTTTTTATTTAACCTTAAAATTTATTAGGTTATTATGAAAGACGCCGAGAACACACGGCACATAATAATTACATTTCGGAGAAAAATATGAAAAAGGTAACTGCAATAGGTCTTTTGTTGATTTTTTCCACACTAAGTTTTCAAGCATTAGCTAAAGACGAACCAAAAATGCAACATTCCATGTCTGGAAAGCAGGGAATGCAAGGTCAAATGACTAAAGAGCAAATGGATACGCGCATGCGTTCAATGCAAGCACATATGCTAACGATGCATGATTACGCAAATAGAATTCTTGATGAAAAAGACCCTGATAAAAAACAACAATTAAAAGACGAGCAATTAACATTAATGAAAGCTCATCACATGAAAATGAAGGCACATCGCCAAAAAATGAAACAAATGCATCAAAATATGATGCAATAGCAATTAAATAAAGCCTCAAATGATATGTTATCTTTTGAGGCTTTTTTTATACGCCAATTTCACAACTTGTATGCTCCCCTAGTCTATTTTACAGACAATATTTACACTAGCTCAGACTCTATCTGACATTTTTAAAATTTAATGTAAATCAATGATATTTTTTAGCCCGGTAGGTCCGATTAGCGGAGCGTAATCAGACGCATGTTATTCATCACTGCCAACCAAAATATTTATATCACCACACCAATTCGACAAATAAATACCTTGCGTAACATATTGATGAAAAGAGTAATAAGGTCAGTTTGCTACACGTTTTACATATCCATGTTTCAAAGGGTTCACATGGACATAATCCACATGACGTTGATAATCCAAATCATCACGAATGACATGCTCCCAATAATGTCGCTGCCATATCCCTCTTTCCCCAGCCGCTTTTCTTAGCTTTGAGCGCAGTTCTGTTTTGGGTAGGCACGCGAGAATCCGCTTTTAATTAAACGCCAACGCAGACTAAAATCGCTGTCATCGGCTGGCAATGTCCAAACACTCGGCAACTGCTCCATGCGTTGCTCTACCTCCTGCATCCATGCAGTCGAATGCAAATGTTCTGGTAAAAACCCTGGCATCGATTTGAAAGGGATGCCGTTTACGCACCTGTCGTACCGTATTGCGTAGCAGATTTATCTCTCGAATCAATAAATTGTTATCATGACGCTGCAAAAGATTAACCGTAAAAAAATACGTTCCTCCAGATATAAGTGCACGTCGATAGTTGGGCATAATGCTTTATTATTTTTAAAATGAGGATGTTAACATGATAATCATGCGTCCGATTACGCTCCGCTAATCGGACCTACCATGCTATGCTACTGTGAGTCGAGCAGTAAAACAAACAGAAAAAGAGAGTAAAGATGTAAAAATGTAAGGCCTGACCCCGTGCGTTCGTGATTTGATCAATCTTTCTTCCAATAGCGTCAAACTCTTTGGGTGCATGACGTGCAAAATCTCGTATCTCGTCAGAGGCCAATCGAACTTCTCTGGCAGCACTACTAATTTCTGCATTGGTTTCGGTTAGGCGAGTTAGTTGCATGTCCTGCTTAGTGGACGAAATTATTGTGTAGAAAATTGCCAAAACTGCGAGTAGTAACGATGAAAGAGTTAAAGCAAAAGAGAATTTTTCGACCAAATCAGGGACATCGAAGTAGGCCAAGGTAATCAGCAGGACAATACCGGCAGCAAGAAATGCTAATGCGTAACGGTAATGAAGCTCAGTGGTGGGTTTCATGTTGTTCCTTATTGCCTAACGCCCGCATAAAGCGCGCTAGGTACGAGCGTCGCATTTGATGAGTTTGTTATGCCTGCGATTCTGACTAATCATCTTTTTCCCAGCCCGATCTACCGTCACAATGATTGCAGCCAGCCCACGAGCTATGCTCCATATCTCCAGTATTAGGTTCATTACACCATCCGCACCACTGAAGAGAGTCGAGAGTAAGAAAACAGCTAGCACAGATATACGAGTCATCTTCCGTGCGCGCAACTGTGTGGTAACCATCACAGTCACTACAATTTCCCAAATCCCATGAGTCATCAGCTTCTTTAGCTGCTATATACGCCGCGCCATCATCAATCAGCTCAACAGCTAAATCTTCAGGCTCGAATTTTTTGCCACAGTTATCACAACTACCGAACCCTTCATTAATGAAAGTTACCTCTTCATTACAAGATGGGCAGTCTATTTTTAGTGCCTTCTCAGACAAGCCACAAACCAAACAGCTTGCTTCATAAATGTAAGCGTCAATTAAAACACACATTCACAAATCAGCTATAACTGAGCAAACTACAACCTCCAATTAAATAAAGGAGGCAGGCATGAGCCCACACCAAAAAGATGCAGTTATGAAAGAGCAT
>DAOWHF010000063.1:0-5310 GCA_030641565.1 Methylomarinum sp. | reverse complement strand
TGCAACCGCAACCAGTATAAAAGGTGTATTTGCAGCAGGTGATGTGATGGACTCGCATTACAAACAGGCAATTACTTCTGCCGGTGCTGGCTGTATGGCTGCGTTAGATGCTGAGAAGTTTTTGGATGAATTAGAAGGCTAGTTTTTAGTAGCCTTGATATAACGAAGAAGTGAAATCAAGGGTTTACACTTTGAGTCCTTGATTCCGCTTTGCTGCATCAAGGCTACATTTATCAATTGATTCAACTAACCAAATAGTAGATTTTGTTGATAGATGATGTATAGAGCGGACATCACTCCGCTCTATACATCCCCTACATCATTTCTTCTATCCATTACTATGCAACTACCCATACTCGACCCATCAGATCCTAACCAAGACTTTCCTGCAATAGAAACAGCACTTACAGACCCTGACGGCTTATTAGCTGCTGGCGGCTGTCTATCACCTCAACGCATCATCAATGCGTACCGACAAGGTATTTTTCCTTGGTTCAGTCCAGACGAGCCAATTTTATGGTGGTCACCTAATCCTCGCCTAGTGTTATTCCCTAAGACTTTAAATGTCTCTCGTAGCCTAAGAAAAACCATACGCAAAGAAATATTTACGCTGACCTATGACCAAGCCTTTCCTCAAGTGATGCAATATTGTGCCTCCCCAAGAGCTGAAGAAACCGGCACATGGATTACTGAAGACATGTACCAAGCCTACAATAAACTGCATCAACAAGGTGTCGCTCATTCTTTTGAAGCCTGGTTTAATGGTGAGTTGGTTGGGGGCTTATATGGTATTGCTATAGGCCAGGTTTTTTTTGGGGAATCCATGTTTCATCGGAAAACAGATGCCTCTAAAGTGGCTTTTTATCACGCAGTTAAACAACTTTCCGAATGGGGCTACCAACTGATTGATTGCCAGGTTCATTCTGATCATCTTAGTAGCCTAGGCGCTGAAGAAATTGATCGCAACGATTTTTCTCAACTATTAAAACAGTATTGCACCCTTAAACCCAGCGACCAAGCTTGGAACAAGGTGACTCTATGATTTCAATTCCATTATTTCTCACAGAACAACAGCCATGCAATTATTTAAATAAAAAAAATTCGCAATCGGCTTTTGTGCACCCATCATTCCAACTAAACACTACAATCTATAGTCAGCTGATTGAGCAGGGCTTCAGACGCAGTGGCAATGAAGTTTACACACCCCATTGCCCTGACTGCTCGGAGTGAATTCCTAGCCGAATCTCAGCCGAACAGTTTATCCCTAGCAAAAACCAAAGACGTTGTATAAAAAAGAATCTACAGACATCGGTTACGATCAAACCGGCAAAATTTGAACAAGCACATTACGATATGTATATGCGTTATCAAAAGCAACGACATCAAGAAGGTGGCATGGCAGATTCCAGTCCAGATGACTACATTAGTTTTCTTGCCAGTGACTGGTGCAATACTTTATTTGTCGAATTTTCAATTAATGGTGAATTAGCCGCTATTGCAATCGTTGATTTGCTAGATAACGCCTTATCAGCGGTCTATACTTTTTTTGAACCTGAATTATCATCATACAGCTTAGGAACTTATGCGGTACTATGGCAAATTGAACATGCAAAAGAAATGGATTTAGAGTTTGTCTATATGGGGTTTTGGATCAAAAATTGTCAAAAAATGTCTTATAAAACCCAGTACCAGCCCATACAAGGCTTTATTAATAATGAATGGAAAATAATTACGCCATAGCCTCATCAATCTAAATTAACAAACAATTTTAAATTCCATTTTATACTGAAACAAACATGCGCTCTATTCTAGAACCTGCAAACCAATTATTTTTTCAAAAGTTACCATGAAAAGCACTAGATTCAAGTTATTCACGCTTTGTTCTATCTACATTGTGTTTTTAATATTAGTGGGTATAAGTATTATTTATCAAACACAAGAGATTGATAAACAAAGTTCTGCAATTAGCATTAGCTGGAGTAAATTTGAATCTGATCGCTCAGAAAAAGCAAGAGCAGCCAATTCGTTACATCAAGAATTAGGCTATGGCGGTATGATTCACCATTTTAAAAACATGGTACTCAGACATGACCTAACACAATTAGATGATATTAAAGCCCATATCAACCGCACGCGTAGCGGCTTAGATCATTATGCTAACTTAAGCATCAATGACTATGAAAAACAGGCTTTAAAAAATCTTCAAGATGTACTAACAGCTTATGAAAAAGCAACATTAGAAGTTAAATTAGCGATTGAATCTAATCAATCTCCTGAAATTATTGACGCAAAAGTTAAAATTAATGACATTCCTTCACTACAAGCCTTAGACAACCTAAAAATTGAAAACAGCTCAATAGATAGAACTAAAAACATTAGCAAAACACGCTTACTTAATGAATTAAAAAGAAGTTTAGGTTTTGGAGGCATGATCCACCAATTCAAAAATTATATTTTACGTAAGGATCTTGCGCTTAATACGCTAGTTCTTAATAAAACAGCGGAAGCAAAGGGAATAATCGAACAATATCAATCCTTACCACACAATAAAATAGAAGAAAAAGCCTTGCACCGCATAGCCTTTGTTATTAAAAAATATGAAAAGGCCACGCATTTAGTCGGCAATCTTATTGAAAACGGTAACATAAACGCTCAAAAAATTGATAGCTATGTCCGTATTGATGATACGCCTGCTCTGGATGCACTCAATACATTAATGCAGCAAATTTCAATTGAGCATAATGAAGATGCTATCAATATAGAAAGGAGCCTTTCCAAATTAAATAAAATGGCTGTCACATCATTATGGTTTTTTAGCACTGCAATATTTTTTTTAATTGCTGCATTTTATTGGTTGGTGCGCATTCAAATTATCTCTCCAGTTATACATATCACAAGTTTATTAGATAAATTAGCCAATGGACAAACTGAGGTTGAGATTAATATCAAATCTAATACTGTAGAAATCAATCAACTTCTATCATCTAGCCGCATCTTTAAAGAGCAGTCTCAAACACTCAATAATGAACGCTCGCTATTAAAATCCATTCTTAATGCAATTCCTAATGCTGTTTATTGGAAAAACCTAAAAGGTGTTTACCAAGGATTTAATACGCAATATATTCATTTATTTGGTATGCAAGGTAAGGATATTATTGGGAAATCTGACTATGATATCTTTGGCGAAGAAAAAGGCGCTGATTTTTTTGAAGAGGATAAAAAAGCATTAAGCCAAGAAAAAGCACTCCATTTGGAAAAAGTAGCTCAAAATTCTAATAATGAAACTATTTACTTAGACACTATACTATCACCTTATAAAGATGAAAGAACTCAAGAAAACATAGGTATTATCGGCATTAGTCATGATGTAACTGGACATAAAAAACTACAACAAGAGTTAATGACTGCCAAAGAAGAAGCTGATATCGCCAGTAAAACCAAGAGCAACTTTCTTGCTAACATGAGCCATGAAATTCGCACACCTATGAATGCAATTATAGGATTAACTGAATTAGCTTTACGTACACCATTAGATTCTCAACAAACTGATTACCTAAGAAAAGTTCTAAATTCAGGTGAATCATTGCTCGGTTTACTTAATGATATTCTTGATTTCTCGAAAATTGAAGCAGGAAAACTGGATATTGAAAATACTGATTTCCATCTGGAAAAAGTACTTAACAATGTTGCTCAGATTATTGGTGTTAAAGCGTCAGAAAAGAATATTGATATTATTTATGACTACGCTCACGATCTGCCTGCTGATTTGATTGGAGACCCTTTACGCTTAGGACAAATTTTAATTAACTTGATTAGCAACGCCATTAAATTTACTGAGCAAGGTGAAGTAACAATAAAAATCAATGTCCAAAGTGAACAAAATGAACATGTCACCCTTTATTTCTCAGTAGAAGATACAGGAATCGGCATGACCAAAGAACAAGTTAGCAAACTATTTCAATCATTCTCTCAAGCTGATTCATCAACCTCTCGTAAATATGGCGGTACCGGTTTAGGTCTGGCTATCTGTAAAAATCTAGTGGAGTCGATGGGTGGTGAGATTCATGTAGAAAGCGCCTATAATGAAGGCAGTCGTTTTTTCTTTACCTGCGTATTCGGTCTAAGTAAACACAAACACAGAGTTAAAACACTTCCTAAAACTAGTCTAGGAAAACATGCTCTAGTAGTTGATGACAACCTCAGTGCCCAAATTGTTTTAAGCCAACAAATGAAAGACCTTGGATTCACGGTTGATATTGCAAGCTCAGGCCATGAAGCTATCAATAAAATTTATGGAGCTGAACAGACTAAAGCGCCTTATTCATTAATTTTAATGGACTGGAAAATGCCCGGTAAAAATGGCATAGAAACCGTTAGAGAGATCAAGCAGTTAAACCTTGCTAATCAGTCAAATATCATCATGGTCTCTGGCCACAAAAACCATGAATTAGTTACCCAGGCAGAAAAACTAAACATTGATGCTTTCCTATTAAAGCCAATCAATCATTCCGTTATGTTTGATACGATTCAAGACATTTACTCAACCTCAGCTAGATTGACATCTATTTCAGCAGACAAATCCAGTTATAAAGAAGCTGCACTACAAAATAAATCTATTTTTCTTATAGAAGATAACCCGATTAACCAACAAATTGCGCGAGAATTATTACAGCAAGCAGGGATTAAAGTAACCATTGCTAATAATGGTCAAGAATGTCTTGATAACCTAGAAGAAAACACCTTTGATTGCATTTTAATGGATATACAAATGCCTGTGCTTGATGGCCTAGAGACGACTCGAAAAATTCGCCAGATGGCTAAGTATAATGACTTACCTATTATTGCAATGACGGCCAATGCAATGAAAACAGATATCGATAATTGTCATGATGCAGGAATGAATGATCATATTTCAAAACCTATCAATATAAGTAATTTATTTGATACACTCAAAAAACACTTAGCTAGTAATAGACCTGTCGATAGTTTTGATACCAAAACTAATGATCAAATGGTTAATAGTACAACAACAAAAACAACACCAGACTTAAGCCTTTCAGTTTCCGAAGGCATAGAACGCCTAGATGGTGATAAAGCGCTCTATTTAGAAATTCTTGAGCAGTTTTTAATCATGGTATCTGACAGTCTACCAGCCATAAAACTGGCTCTAATAGACAACGATATCCCAAGTGCACTTACTTTAATACACGACCTAAAAGGAACATCAGGCAACATTGCTGCAAATGAAGTTTATAAAACCTCTGAAAAATTTGAACAATGCCTTATGTCTGAAGAAAAAGACTACAAGCC
>DAOWHF010000258.1:0-12397 GCA_030641565.1 Methylomarinum sp. | reverse complement strand
TCTAATAGAACTGGACACTTTAATGAGAGACAATAACCGTCAAACATTGAAGTGTTCAACATGGGACAAAAACGAAGCTATAAAACTTACAGTAAAGAATTTAATGAAGAAGCAGTTGCCTTGGTTCATGATCAGGGGTACACAGTACCCGAGGCTGCAAAATCCTTGGGTATAGCAGCTAATATACTGTACCGGTGGAAGCAGAATATTGAAGATCAGCAACAGGGTTTGATTGGTTTGTCTATTAGAATCAATAAAGCTTAAGTTGTTTTTTTAGATATCATACAGGTACGTTTCTCTATTTTATAATTTTAAAAAATATGAAGCTCATATGGATTACAGACATTCATCTTAATTTTGTTGATTCAGCCAAAATGGATGATTTTTGTTACAGAATTACATGTCTCAAACCTGATGCAGTTTTGATTGGAGGAGATATTGCTGAGTCAGCTAGTCTCGTTAAAATATTATTAACACTTGAACAAAAAATAAAATGTCCGATTTATTTTGTTTTAGGAAACCACGATTATTATCACGGTTCCATTAGTGATGTTCGTGAACAAATCCAGAAAATAACTAATAGCTCATCATATCTGCAATATTTAACGGGTACGGGTGTTGTAAAGTTAACATCAAATACTTGTTTAATTGGGCATGACTCTTGGTCTGACGGACGCAGTGGAGATTATTTTAATTCTGATGTGAGGCTGAATGACTATGTGATGATAAAAGAGCTTAAAAATTTAGATAAACGGGCAAGGTTAAAAAAATTAAATCAATTAGGTGATGAAGCCGCTTCTTTTTTTCGCGAGCAACTGAGCCAAGCTTTATTAAATTTTCAGCATATTTTGATTCTTACTCACGTTCCACCTTTTCCTGAGGCGTGCTGGCATGAAGGAAATTTATCAAATGATGATTTTCTTCCGCATTTTTGTTGTAAAGCGACAGGGGAGGTTTTTGTTGAATTGATGAGTAAAAATCCTGATAAAAATTTAACGGTCTTTTGTGGGCATACTCATAGTGGTGGAATCGCCCAAATCTTACCAAATATTGTTGTTAGAACGGGTGGAGCTGTTTATGGGCAGCCAAATATTCAAGATCCAATTTTTATTAAAGAATAGTCTATTTATAGTAGAATTGATTCCATATCTAAGAGCGTAGTTTTGAATGTACATCAGAAGACCATTAGGGACTAATAATTGTATGATTGTTGCCTACTTTAAGCCCTAATAACTGAATAAAAGGAAAGTCCATGAAATTAAGTCAAGCAATTAAACCTATAAGCTACTTAAAGACTGATCCCAGTACTATTTTAGCTGAGCTAGAAAAAACACATCAGCCTGTGATAGTCACTCAAAATGGGGAAGCAAAAGCGGTATTACAAGATATAGCTAGTTATGAAGCAACTCAAGACAGTATCGCTTTATTAAAAATATTAGCCATAAGTTCAAAATCGAAGCTCCAAGGGAAAAGTAAGTCGATAAAAACTGCATTCGCAAACATTAGAGAAAGTATTGCTGAAACAGAGCAATGAGCTATCAGGTTTATATCCTGGAAGACGCAGAGCAAGATATTAAAGATATTTATTATTATGTTGCCCATCATGATAGTGCAACAAATGCACTGGCATTGATTGATGAATTAGAACGGGCTTGTTTTACATTAGATGAGTTGCCAGAGCGCGGGATAATTCCTTATGAACTAAAGGAAATTGGTGTTACTGATTATTTACAAATAGTCTGTTTTTCTTACCGAATTATTTACCAAATTGAGCTGAAACAAGTTTTTATACATGCAGTTTTAGATGGTAGACGTGATATGCCATCATTACTTGAAAGTCGTTTTTTAAGAATACAAAAATAAAACCTAGAACAAGGGTGATAAATGGATATTCATTAAAAGCGGAATGGACAACTCCTCATAAAATTAAGGAAAACCTTAAAAATGCAAGTATCCTGAAAAATAATCGTGTTGTATTTAATATTTGTGGTAATAAATATCGAATTGTTACAAGAGTAGATTATCAATTCCAAATGATGTTAATTCGGTTTGTTGGAACTCATGCAGAATATGACAAAATTAAGAATATTGAGGAAATATAGGTAACAAAATGAAATTGAAACTCATCAAAAATGATAAGCAACTTAAATGAAGCTTTAGAAAGAGTCAATCAACTTTGAGGGGGGGGGCTAAAAGCGATACTCCAGAACGTGATGAATTAGAAGTTTTATCCTTACTCATTGAAAAATATGAGGAAGAACATTATCCAATTCCTGCCTCTGATCCCATTGAAACCATAAAATTTTTAATGGAACAAAATGATTTAACTCGAAAAGATTTACAGCCTTTTATTGGTAGTATGGGTCGTGTATCGGAAATACTCAACCGCAAAAGAGACTTGAGTCTTGTTATGATAAAACGCTTACATCATGGTTTAAATATTCCTTATGAGTCTCTTATCGTTTAAGAAAAGAAGTACGTGGAGAAAAGACACGTGATTCTTCCAATTTTTTATAATGAATCAATCAACCCGACAATTGGGTTATTTCCACCTTAGCACAATAAAGCATGGAGCTTCTTTTTATGAGGCTCAGTTCGCATTTTTAGATGAATATCGTGTAATTGCTGAAGATGTAAGGCGGCTGACTTTAAGTGAAAGGTTGGAGAGTCAACTCAAGACAGCTTCGCTTTATTAAAAATATTAGCCATGAGTTCAAAATCGAAGCTCCAAGGGAAAAGTAAGTGTAGGTAGGGCGTGGTTAATTTATAAATATTAAGTGTATTGTATTGGTTTTGATATGATCAATAATATCAGTATTTTGGCATTGATTGATCGCTTCAAACGAGTATGCTATAACCAATTGTATGATGTTAATTTTAAAAAACTAAACAAAGAGTTTGTTATGGACATAATTACTTGGCGAAGTGAGTATCAGATAGGTATTAAATCGGTTGATACCCAGCATAAGTATTTATTGGAATTAGCTAATAAACTAATTGAGTCTAAATCTAAAAAAGAGATGATCAAAAATGTAATGTTGCTAAAGAAATTTACTAGAGAGCACTATAGAGATGAAGAAACTCTAATGAGGGATTGCAAATATCCAGATTATTTGACACATAAAAAAGAGCATGATTTGTTGCTAGATAAAATGGATGGTTTTTGTGAAAAAATGAATAAAGATGATTTAAGTAATGATGAAATTAAAGGGTTTATATGTATGTGGTTGCTTGACCATGTTTTCGGTAAAGATGAGGAATTCGGTAAATTTTTACATTTGTTTAATCAAGGATGACTTGTTACTGTTCGAATGATGTTTTAGACTTCGAACAGAAGGCGTGTTATTTTGTAGGAGAGAAGTGACACACTCTCACTCTGTAACTTTAACTAAATGAGTTGTAAATCAAAAGGTTAGAGTGGATAATCTTGAATCCCTTGCTCTCCGCTATTTTTAGATTTAATTTATTGAATTCAAAGTAAGTTTTAAATGTAATCTAGTTTGTCACCCCAAATACCGCCACCGATAATTAGTAGTTCATCAATATCTCGATAGCATTCTGTTATTTCCTCAGTCAGCAACCATGCCCCACGATTCATATTAGCGGCTTTGAGTAATCTAGGTGGTTAGCTGGTATTAAATGACCTCTGTCATATCGTTGACCAGGTTCTTTATATGATTTAGTTGAAACTCTTGGGTAGCATAGGATCGTAATAGAAACACTTATTCTGCTTAAAGTTGTCAGTATCACGCTGGGCGTTGTATTGAAATTTAACGGCGCCTTCTTTCTCGCAATCTACCCAGACAGTAAAACCTTCATAGTCTAGCTTTTGAATATCAGCTGCATTATCGGATAGACTGACTATAATCAACACCATAATAAAAATAATTTACAGTGTTGTATTGATGTAACTTACGAGGCTTTAAATGATGAAAATGTCAAAAGAAATAAAGAGAATAGTTCAGATAATCGCCCTATTATTAGCCGTTGGGTGTGTTGTTTATATAAATTCCACAGCCACAATGAGCATGGGTGATTTTTCTGGTAACGGTAGATAGGTAACAACTAGGAGTCAACACAGAATTTGGAATGCCAAATGGAATACACTTTTTATATATACCTAGCTTATTCAAACAAATAAATCTGGTTGAATAACGCCTGCAGTATTCCTTGTATTAATCATAAAAGTGAATCTGATATTGCATGTCGCTTTTTGATAACAAACTTTGATACCAAAAAACACAATCCTGACACGGTTTTGTAAGGAATAACCTCAATGCCATTAAGTTAAGCCGATATTATAGGATGTTCTGACGATAGGACGTGCATCATCCTCAAAAGATGCGCTTCGTTCCTCAGCACATCCTATATTAAAAATTCTTAACTTAATGACATTGGGTATAACTTCTATTACCGGCAATTTCCTGAAGGAACCGGAGACAAGACTAGGTTACCGTTATTAACATAATTGACCACATAACAAATACCATTAGGCTGCATCGTATATGTTGGCTTAGTTGCACTGTTTACTGGATAGGGATTTACATAAACCTGTTCGCTATAGGTTGAATATCGTGATCTATCATTGTATGTATTGCTTAATGTTGAGCCGATAATTCCACCTATAATAAGCCCTCCAAGTGCATAAAGCGCATAATCTCCATAGTAATCTCCATAGTATTTACTTGGGCCATATGGATAATGTCCATACCCTCGATTATGCTTGTTGTAAGATTGTCCATGACCTCGATAGGGATTGTTATAAGATTGTCCATGACCTCGATATGGGGTTTTATATGAGCGCCCACGCTTGCTATCAGCTAAAGCAGAGTTAAAATTCATTGCTACAAAAATGATGCTTAAAACAATTATTCCGGATTTCATGATACACCTCCACATATATTTACCTGTATTAATAGAATATCTCAAGCATGCTTAACTGCATGTTAATATGGTTGACACTCTCTACTGAATAAGTTCGATCTTTTAGTAAAATGAATTATTCCATGCAGAATAAGTCTGATTTCTAGCTGTCGTAATGTAGATTATTTGGGGTATGGCTATGGAAATTTTTGATTCACTCAATCTTTATTTAATGACTCATCCAGTAATGCTGGATCAACTTGAGTTTGCATTCAGGATTAAATACTGGATCTTGCTAGGATTAGCCATTTATTTTGTTCTACTGCCCTACAGGGAACACAAAAAAGAAATCAGGAAGCAGAAGGAACTTTCAAAAAAACCGGGACATTTTCTTGCTTGAAGGTTGTAAATTTTAAATTTAATCTAGTTTGTTGCTCGATTTCTTTCTATAGCTTATAACCTATTAAATGTAATCGTTTCTTTTTGTATTGACGGAAGTTGCCATTGTGAGAGGATCAAATACATTGTAACTGCAACCGTTGATAAGTTCGTGGGATGGACTACAAAGAGATAACTTGAAATAGCTAGCTGTTTACCTTCAACCTTAGTGCATCATACGAACTAATTAAGGTGGCGAAATAATTGATTGAGAATTTAATTATGAATAAAATTTCTTTTTTTCCTAAACTGCTCGTTTGTATTGTAGTTCTGTTGGTATTGATTGTTTTGCACATAATACCTCTGCCAATATTGGAATTGCTGATTTTGTACGTTATGATTTTCCGGCCATTATGGTTTAAAAAACTGGTAGACCAAATTTATGATCGATAGAGTCAGCACAACCTATAATCAATTATGCTGTCCGTAGACTATTCAAATAACGTTCTAATTCTCTGCCACAACTATAGAAAACAGCTTTACTTTGATGGTTTTTAACCATGCCTAAAGTACCTTCAAGCGCACATAGAATAAATTGAGCGCAATCATCATGGTTAATAGCTTTATCGACAATACCTTGTTGTTGACCTTTCTCAAGTGCTTCTGAAATTGCTGTTTTCCAGTATTTAAAAAATGTCTCAATCCGCGTTCTAAAGCCTTCATCAATAGGTGACATTTCTTGAGCAAGGTTGTTTAAAGGGCAGCCTAAATTAAAAAAATCATCACTCCATTCTTCATCAAGTTTTACAAATAAACTATGAATGCCTTCCAGTGGATCTGTGTAGGTCTTAAGCGGTGTTATCCAAATTTCAGTAATTCGTTTTTGTATCCGTTCTTCTAATACTGCATAGCCCAACACTTGTTTGCTAGGAAAGTGATGATACATAGCGCCTTTTTTTAAATCGGTATTTTTCAGCACTTTATCAATACGCATGCCCTGATAGCCATGTTTATGCATTTCCTGAAAGGCTGCCTGAATGATTCTATTCCGCGTATTTTCCGGGTTGCGTTGTGTTTTCATCAATAACTCCAAAAGTATTTTAATAATATTATAGACAGACCAGTTGGTTTGTACTACTATTTATTACAAACAGACTGGTTGGTCTGTTTGGAGGTTCAAGTTATTTGGAGAATTAAAATGATAAATTTATATACAGCTAATACCTTTAATGGGCAACGGGTATCGATTATGCTGGAAGAAATAGGTTTGCCTTATTCGGTGCATAAAGTTGATTTGGCAAAAGGTGAACAGCGACAAGCCGATTTTTTGCAGTTAAACCCCAGTGGCAGGATTCCTGTTTTGGTGGATCAAGACGAAGGTGATCCTGAACCCTTAGTGATAACCCAGTCAACAGCCATATTGCAGTACTTGGCAGAAAAAACCGGACAATTATTGCCTGACTCTTTACCAGCAAGAGCCAAAGTTTATGAATGGATGCATTTTCATGCAATCGATATAGGCTCGATGATATTCAGTGCTTTTTATTTACAAAGACGTAGTTCGCCTAAGCAACTAGAAGCGGCTGAGCAATTAAGAAAAAGAGTACATGAGTTCTATCGATACTTTGATGAACAGTTAGCTGAGCATGAATTTCTGGTCGGGGATTTTTACAGTATTGCTGATGTTACCGCCTTACCAGCTGTCATTACCCAGGAACAAACATTAACCGAGTATTCAAATCTCACCCGATGGTTACAACAACTTAAACAAAGACCTGCGGTACAAAGAGGAATGGCAGTTCCAGCATTGGAGGTGAGTCATGAAAACTAATTTATCACTAGCACATCGTTTTTTTACCGCAGTCACGGCCAACCCTAAAACGATTATGGCCTTGGCATTTCTTATTATTATTGCCACAGCGGCTTTTATCCCGACACTGACCATTGATTCCAGGTCTGAGGCATTTTTACCAGAAGATGATCCTGCATTGCTATACCGTGATCAGGTTGAAGAAACCTTTGGACTTAAAGATCCCATGGTGATCTCCGTAGTTAATAAAGGCGAACATGGAGTGTTTAATCCACAATCATTACAACTGATTCAGTGGTTAACGGATGAAGTGATGAAGATGCCGGAGATTAATCGGGATCGGGTGGTCAGTCTTGCAACTGAAGATAATATCACCGGTAATGAAGAGGGTATGCTGGTTGAAAAATTTTATAAAAACCAACCAAAGACCCAGAATGATGCAGATAACATACGTAAAGCAGTTATGGATTTTCCTCTCTACCTTGGTAGTTTAGTTGCTAGGGATGGCTCGGCCACGCTAATCGTAACCGAAGTTTATGATGTTAATGAAGCACCCAAGGTCTATGAAAAATTATTGGCTTTAGTTGAACGTGCGCCAACAAATGGAGAAGAGTTACATGTAGCAGGCGATGGTGCGGTTTCAGGCTATCTAGTTACTTATATTAATGCAGATTCGGCTCGTTTAGTTCCTATTTCAGTGGTTATTATCACTTTGCTTTGCATACTTTCGTTTCGTACCTGGCGTGGTGTAATGATTCCGACGGTTATTATTTTATCAGCCACTGCTTCAGCTCTAGGTCTTATGGCGGCCGCTGGTGTGCCGATTTATGTGATAACCACTAGTATGCCGATATTGTTAGTCGGCGTTGCGGTTGCGGACTCTATCCATGTGCTAAGCCAATACTATGAAGAATTGGCTAATCATCCAGAAAAAAGTCAGCAAGAGTTAGTGGTACGCACCATGGAATTGATGTGGCGACCTGTGACCATTACTACTTTAACCTCAATGATTGGTTTTTTGGGTATATCGGTTTCTTCTTTTATGCCACCGATGCAAGCCTTTGGTTTGTTCTCATTGATTGGGTTGGGGGTTGCAGGTGTGTTCTCATTAACCTTTGTTCCTGCGGCATTAGTGATATTAAAACCGGTCCATAGCTCAGCCTTTAAAACCAGTGGTCCAGATGTTTTTAGCCGAAGTATGGATAAAATAGGTGGCTGGGTACTAGGTCATACCAAGACAGTACTTTTTTTGGCTTTAATCGTCAGTGTTGTTGGCGTGATGGGCGCACTTAAATTAGAAGTGAATGAATCCTGGGTAGAAAATTTTAGAATCTCAGAACCTATTTATCTAGCCGATATTGCCATTAATGAAACACTGGATGGATCTAATACGCTAGATATTGTGATAGAAACAGCTAATAAGGAAGATGTTTTTAAACCAGAAAATCTACGTCGTATTGATGCGTTACAAACCTTTTTAGCAACTCTGCCGCATGTTAATGGCAGTACATCAATTGTTGATTACATCAAACAGATGAATCGTTCATTAAATGAAAATAAAGCCTCTGCCTATGTGATTCCTGATGATGTTGATTTAATCTCGCAGTACTTTCTGCTTTATTCTGCCAGTGGTGATCCCACCGATTTTGAAGAAGAAATTGATTATGATTATCAGAAGGCATTAGTAAGGGCAAGATTAGATTCAGCACGGTATCAGCAAAGTAAGGTGGTAGTAGAAGAAGCGCAAAAATACATTGATTATGTTTTTAACACGGATGATATTAAAGCCACTTTATCGGGACGGGTTAATGTAGATTACCACTGGCTTGATACTTTGCTAGGAACACAATTTAAAAGTGTTTTATTTGCATTGGTCTTAGTCTGGTTTTTAGTTTGTATTAGTCTTAAATCACTCTATGGCGGTACCTTAGCCGTTATCCCTGTGGTATTAGCTTGCTTGTCAGTGTATGCATTTATGGGGGGAGTGGGTATAACACTTGCAGTAGGAACCTCTATGACAGCGGCTATTGCATTAGGGATAGGGGTGGATTTTTCTATTCATACCTTAGATCGAGTCAAATTATTAATTACAGAACAAGGCTTTGATCCTGAGGTGGCATTACGTCAACTTTATCCATCAACAGGCCGTGCTTTATTATTCAGTTTTGTAGCGGTATTTGTTGGTTTCGGAATATTAGGATTAAGTTATGTTCCACCGTTATCAAAACTAGGCATGTTAATCGCCTTTTCTGTATTGATCAGTTTTATTTCCAGCATGACGGTATTGCCCGCTTTAATCAAACAGTTGAAACCTGCTTTTTTAGGTTATCCGACTAAGTGTAGAAATTGCTCATCTCTTGAAGCAATTAAACAACAATAAGGAACGATCATGAAAATCACACAATTAACCATGCTATTAATGATCACAGTGCTTCCTGTCTTTTATAGCAACGCAATCAGTGCAGAGTTACCAGCAGGTGACATCATCGCTCAGAATATAAACGACCGTGATGAAGGTATCGCAGTTTCCAGACTGTTAAAAATGCAGATGACTGATCGACATGGCAAAGTACGGGTAAGAGAAACTCGTACTTTTAGAAAATATTTTGGAGATGAAAAACGTACCGCGATATTTTATTTAAAACCTAAAAATATCAAAGATACGGCCTTTTTAACTTATGACTATGAGGAGAAAGAAAGGGATGATGATCAATGGTTGTATTTACCAGCCATGCGGAAAGTTCGTAGAATTTCAGCTTCAGATAGAGGTGATTATTTTTTAGGCACAGATTTAAGTTACGAAGATATTAAATTAGAAACACGAGTCTCCCTTAAAGACTACACCCGCAAAACCATAGGTGAAGATGTGGTCGATGGTGTTCATTGTTATGTTGTGGAAGAGACATCCATTGATAATGAAACGGCTGAAGAGTTGGGGCATTTACGCAGGGAGAGCTGTGTGGATGACAGTATATGGATGACTCGCAGAAGTCAGTTTTGGGATTTACAAAATAACTTGTTAAAAACAACGTATTTTAAGGATATTTCAAAGGTCCAGGGCATCTGGACTGCTCATACCATTGAGGTTGAGAACCACAAAACAGGTCACCATACTGTCTTTAACTTTTCAGATGTGGATTATAACGAAGGTGTTAAGGATAGTATTTTTACCCAAAATGCGCTGAAAAGAGGTATGTAAATAGAGAGGAATAAGGTCTTTATAGGATGCGCCTCCTTTCATCGGCTCATCCTATAAATATTCTGCCCTTTAGATTGGTATAAGGAGAGCATCATGAATATGCATAAAATAGTTTTCTACTGTCTATTGGGATTATGGCAAGCAAATGTTATAGCCCTAGAATTTGACAACTCAATTACAGCAACAAGCCAATGGATGGTTAATAGCCATAACGGTGATAATCAATCATTAAATATAACCTTAGTCCCTGAAGTAGATATTGATTTTGAAAATGACTGGCAACTAAAGTCAACTGTGCGTCTCAGGGCAGAAGCTGTAGACGGTTTACAGATTAATGATATTGATCGTAATGGCTACAGTGATTACAGCAAACCCGCACAATTAAATGATGGCTTAGAACTGGAATTGCGAGCGTTTTATTTACAAGGAGCAATAGGCGATACTTTTTTAACCTTAGGGAAGCAACAAATAGTCTGGGGTAAGGCAGATGGGCTTAAAGTGTTAGATATTGTTAATCCGCAATCCTTTAGAGAATTTATACTCGATGATTTTGATAGCTCGCGAATTCCTCTATGGACGGCCAATATTGAACGAACTGTCGCTGACTGGGATTTGCAATTTATTTGGATTCCTGACCAAACTTATCACGCATTGCCTAAGCAAAATGCAAGTTATGCGTTTACCTCAGCAGAATTAGTCCCAACTGCACCTGTGGGTGTTAATGTTAATATCGAACACGTTAGAAGACCTAATAATATACTGCTGGATTCTGATGTTGGTTTGCGTGCAGCAACATTCTGGAAGGGTTGGGATATTACCCTTAACTATTTGTATCAATATAATAACTTGCCCGTACTTAGACAAAATTTATCACTGTCCAGTGGTAAGCCTGTTGTCACCATTTCACCAGAATACGAACGTACCCATGTACTTGGTGGAACCTTCAGTAATGCTTTTGCAGATTGGGTGGTGAGAGGGGAGGTAGGTTATTTTACTGATCATTATTTTATCGCTAAAAACTCACTGCAAAATCAAGGCGTGGTTAAAAGCCCAGAGCTACATTATGTCTTAGGCCTGGATTGGAATGCACCTTGGGATATATTAATTAGTAGCCAACTAATTCAAAGCTGGGTGATTAATGATGCAGATAAAACCACCAGAGATAAACTGGATACCACTTTAACCGGATTAGTAAGGCGAAACTTTATGTATGACACCTTAGTAGCAGAAGTTTTGCTCATCGCCAATACTAACAACGGGGATGGCATTATAAGGCCGAAAATAAGCTATGAATGGCAGGATAATATTAAAACCTGGTTGGGTGCTGATGTTTTTTATGGTGATAGGCTAGGGGTGTTTGGACAATTTAATCGGAACGATCGTGTGGTGGTGGGAATGGAGATTTCTTTTTAGTGGCTGGTGTCGCTTAATTTTTCAGTAGTCAAATTACGATGCACCCGAGAATTAAAAAAAGTTAATCACATTCATTCGGATAGCCAGATGGGTCAGCTCAATATCGCTAGACACATTTAATTTACGTTTGATCAAGTAATGGCTGTTTGAAACGGTTTTTGGGCTAATGTTTAGCGTTAGAGCAATTGCTTCTTTGGAACGAGATTCTGCCAACATCCGCAAAATTTCAAATTCACGTGCTGTTAAAGATTCCAATGCAAGCCATTCATGTCCTGATTTTTCTAAGGCAAGTGCTTGAGCTATATCAGGGCTCAGAATACGATGCCCTGCATAAACCTCATAGATAGCGTCAAGCAACACATCAGGTGAACTGCTTTTAGTGACATAACCGAGTGAACCCGCTCTAAGTGCCTGTAACGCAAATATAGCTGTCTGGTGCATAGTAAAAACAAGAATTTTAGCTGCAGGGCAGCGTTGCTTAATACGCGTAATGGTTTCTAGTCCACCTTGCCCAGGTAATGAAAGATCCATAATCACTAAATCAGGCTGATACATCTTAAAATGTTGATAAGCCTGTGCGCCATCAGCGGCTTCAGCGATGACTTCTAGGCGATCTTGTTTTTTTAACAATGAGCGATAGCCTGCTCGAATCATGGCATGGTCATCAACCAGCATAATGGAAATGCGTTGATCAGCTGTCATGTTGCATACTCATCATAATTAACAGGCAGAGT
>DAOWHF010000294.1:0-8277 GCA_030641565.1 Methylomarinum sp. | reverse complement strand
GTGATGGTGGTCTAGAAGGTTTACAATCACCGATTGTTAAATTTGCACCCGCTGAAGTATGGGAAAGTGTATTAACTAAAACTGAAGCTCAAACAGGCGATTTAATTTTCTTTGGCGCTGATAAAGCTAATATTGTTAATGAAGCGATTGGTGCCTTAAGAGTTAAAGTAGGACATGATCGTGGCTTAGCAGAAGGTGACTGGAAACCATTATGGTTGGTTGATTTCCCTATGTTTGACTGGGATGATAAAAACCAGCGCTGGAATGCGATTCATCATCCGTTTACAGCACCTAGCTGTTCGGCTGAAGAGTTACAAGCTAATCCAGGAGAGGCTTTGTCACGTGCTTATGATTTGATTTTAAACGGTTGTGAAGTAGGTGGTGGTTCAATTCGTATCAATAAAACCGATATGCAATCTAAAGTATTTGATATTTTAGGAATTGGCGAAGAAGAAGCACAAGATAAATTTGGTTTCTTATTAGATGCCTTGAAATACGGTTGTCCTCCTCATGGTGGTGTGGCTTTCGGTTTAGACCGTTTAGTGATGTTAATGACGGGATCGGCTTCAATCAGAGACGTGATTGCCTTCCCTAAAACACAAACTGCGGCCTGTCCATTAATGGATTCACCTGCTGTAGTCAGTGATGTGCAGTTGCGTGAATTAGGTATTAAATTACGCCAACCTGCTGGAAAGAAAGAAGAAAAGCAGGCTTAAAAAAGCTGGAGTAGGATGGGCAAAGGAGGCTTTATTCCGTGCCCATCTGTGCTTGTGATGGGCACGCTACCGCTTTGCCCATCCTACCAACATTGAATATGCTGATGCAGAGCATAGAAACAAGATAAGTAATTATGACTTCTACACCATTACCCATCCAAAACTACGCATTACTTGATGATGAAGAGTGCGATGCCCGTATTATTGCTGCCAAAGAAAAACTAGGAAAACGCTGTATTGTTTTAGGTCACCATTACCAACGTAATGAAGTGTTTAAACATGCCGATATTACAGGTGATTCTTTAAAACTTTCCAGAGAAGCGGCAGAGTCAGAAGCAGAGTACATAGTGTTTTGCGGTGTACACTTTATGGCAGAAGTCGCGGATATTCTTTCTCGTCCTGAACAAATCGCTATTTTGCCGGATTTAGCAGCAGGTTGTTCTATGGCTGATATGGCCAATGCCACTAATGTGCAAAAATGCTGGGATGAATTATCGCAAGTCATTGATGCAGATAATACAGTGACCCCCGTTACCTATATTAACTCTGCGGCCGATTTAAAAGCCTTTTGTGGCAAACATGACGGGATTGTTTGTACCTCTTCAAATGCTCAAAAGGTATTGGAGTGGAGCTTTGCTAAACGTGAAAAAATATTGTTTTTTCCTGATCAGCATTTAGGTAGAACGACCGGTTTTATGATGGGGATTCCATTAGAACAAATTGTAGTCTGGGAGTTTGGTAAGCCTAATGGTGGCTTAACGGAACAGCAAATTAAAGACGCTAAAATCATTTTATGGAATGGTTTCTGTTCTGTTCATCAAGTGTTTCAACCGGAGCATATTGATGAGTTTAAGGCTAAATACCCTGAAACTAAAGTGATTGCACACCCTGAGGCCTGTTTTGAAGTCTGCCAAAAAGCAGATTATATCGGTTCTACAGAAAATATTCTTAAAGTGGTCAGGGAAGCAGAGCCCAATACCCGCTGGTTAGTGGCAACAGAACTTAACTTAGTTAATCGTTTACATGAAGAGTGTAAACACCAAGGCAAGAATGTGCATTTTATGTCATCGACCCTAAGTATGTGTTCAACTATGTTTAGAACAGACCCTCAGCATTTAGCCTGGGTCTTGGAAAATCTGGTTGCAGGGCATGTGGTTAATCAAATTACCGTTGAAGCAGAAGAGGCGGTATTAGCCAAAAAAGCTTTGGATAATATGTTATCCATTATCTAAGTTCCCAATACTTTTATTGTAATTTAAAGTGAGCTAGGAGGGGCTTTCAGCCGTGATTTGATGCTTGCTGATTGATCATGGCTCATAAGTCTTCGTTCTTATGAGCCATGATATATTTATTCGCTTTCCCTTAATGATATAAAGGGCGTGATTGAATTACATGCCGCTTGCTGCTGAATCACCGTCATAAGAAAAATAATCCCAGTTAATAAAAGAACCTTGAACGGGAGCTCCGCCCGTGCTTAATGTTCTGCTGACCATTAAACTATCCAGGTTAAATTCAAAGAAAACACCGTTATCACTGGCAAATGCGTAGTAATACATACTGTCAGGACTGACAAAGTTAGTATGAGATTGTAAAATTTGTCCCTGAGTTTTTGGACCACTGACAGTCACATCTTTAATTTTTCTGTGTTTATTACTGTCAATAACGGTTAAAAAAGTATCGTGATGGTTGGTGACAATTGCCAGGTTACGACTTGGAATAAAACGCGTATGTCCTGTGCCTTTTCCGGTCGCTATCACTTTTTTAATTTTCATGGCCAGACGATCTATAACAAATAGATGACCTTCTGTTGAGCCTGCATATATATGGGTGCCATCAGGATGAAAATCGGCATGATGAGATGACATTGTCGCTGCATCAAAATGATCCATAGCTACCTGATCAACTAACATTAAGCGATCATTATTGCTTAAGTGCAATTTTAAAATAGCAGGGTGAATGCCTGATAGTGCAGAACCTTCCGCCAGAGCATAGAACTCGTGTTTTTCATGTTTATTTAATAGTGAAAGATCACGATGTAAAATATGGTGAACGGATGTTGGAGTCGCTACTTCATCCAGCAGAGTGACTTCCCACTCATAATCCAGATTGTCTCCTTGTATTTTTTCAATGCCATAAAGTTGAATTAAACGATTGGCACGGTCAATAACCGCAAAACGATCTTTGCTTAACCAGGCGGGGTGGCCTGATGATAATGTTCCCCCGTTATCACGTGTTTGTATGGTTTCAATATTTTCACCCGCTACTGCAACGACAGTGTCGTTAATAACGTCAATAACACTGGTTACAGGTTTATTGGCACCAGCAATTAGAGTTAAGCCTAGGCGTGCATTATAGGACTCTCCTGAACGGGGTTTATGCTCAAGATTAATAACACCTAGATTTTTCAGGGTATCTGCTGTGATGACATCAATGGATTCTGAGTCACGAGTAATCGCATAGACCTTATCCAGTGTGCCCGCCTGATCAACCGGGTAAGGCGTTTTACCAATAGTATCTACCGTACCTGCTAATTGCATTTTTGGTACATCAATAACAACAACACGATCTAATACTTTATCACCATAAAAAGCACGTGCTTTAAACTGATGATTTTGCTGGTCCTGCTGTTGCCCTGACCACGCCGTTTGAGTTCCGAGTATGAGTGCGCAAGTGGTTAATAGATGTATGAATGGTTTTTTCATAAATTGATCCTTTGTTTACTGATTTACGTTGAAAGATAATTGCTCGTCAGTAAATAACTACACATTATTTGTGCCAGAAAAAATATGTCTATGAATCAATAGTATAAGAATATTCATTAATTATAATATGTTAAATAACTTATTTTTTTAGGTGATATAACACACTTTTACCTCACTGAAATATAAGTCACATTCATGTGCGTAGTTGTATTACTATTAGATCCAGTATCAAGTGGATTGAATAAAGAGAAAATATCATCATGGCAAATAAAGCAAATCAAAAATTATTCAGTGATTTATTTAGATATATCAAAGAAAAGTTGCAACATGAGCAGGCAGAGATATTAGTTGAATTTGCTAGACAGTATTATCAATCAGTTGTTTTTGATGAGTATGAAAAAATAGTAATAGAAGATTTGTATGGTGCTGTTTTATCGCATTGGAATTTGGCCTTAGAGCTTTCGGGTGATCAAAAAATAAATGTTTATAATCCGACCTTAGAAGATCATGGTTGGCAGTCTAAACATACCATTATAGAAATCGTAGTAAAAGATATGCCTTTTTTATTGCAATCACTTTGCATGGAGGTTAATCGCCATGGTTTTACCAATCATTTGGTTTTACATCCTGTTTATTCAATAAAAAGAAATGACCATGGGCAATTTTTATCTCTCTTAGAGAGGACAGAGGACAATACATTTGATGAATGTCTGGTCCATCTTGAAATTGATAGGCAAAGTGATCCTCTGGTTATAACAACATTAGAAAAATGCCTAAGCGGTGTACTTACTGATGTTAGGGCAAGCACAGAAGATTGGCAAAGCTGTTTAAACCAAATGGAAACGGTTATAAGCGAGTTAAAACAAGCCGCAGAGAACAAGCAACAGTTTTCTGAAGAGATCAATTTTTTACAATGGCTGCATGATAATCATTTTGTATTCTTAGCTTATCGAGAATATGAAATCATCAAAACTGAAAAGTTTTTAGGATTTAAGGCAATAGAAGGCACTGGCTTAGGGGTGCTGAGGGACTCAATTGCCAAAATCCCAGAACAGCATGAAGGTGTCTTTCCGCTCACGGAGGATGCTTATAGGATTATTAATACTAAAGTGCCTTTAATGATTACTAAAGCCACGTCTAAGGCAACGGTACATCGTCCGGTATTTATGGACTATATAGGCATTAAACAATATGACTTACAAGGGGAAGTTGTAGGCGAAAAACGCTTTTTAGGTTTATATAGCTCAACTGCTTACTCATGTTTGCTAACTGAAATCCCTATGGTTTCAACAAAAATAAAGCAGTTGCAGGATAAATTTGCTTATCAACATAATTCGCATAAGGCAAGAGTCTTATTTTTTACCTTACAGTCATTACCCAGGGATGAAATATTTCAAGCAGATTATGCCTCATTGCTTGATTTTACTGAGGGTATGTTGCAGTTGCAGCAAAGACAAAGGGTTAGGGTCTTTGTTAGACAGGATGTTTATGGACATTTTGCATCGTTGCTAATATTTGTACCTAGAGAGCGTTATCACACAGAAACACGAAAAAAAATACAGCGTATTTTGCTGGAAATTTTTGATGCAAAAAATATAGAGTTTAGTGTGCAGCTGTCTGAATCTATTCTAGCGAGATTACACTTTATTATTCATAGTGCGGGTGGCTGTTGTGTCGATTATGATGTCAGGGAAATTGAAGAAAAAATTATTCATGCCTTAGCTGACTGGAGTGATGATTTAAAAGATGTCCTGCATGATATGCATGGTGAGGCAAAAGGTAATCAGTTATTTAATGCCTATAGCGAAGGTTTTTCTGCTGCCTATAGAGAAGACGTTTCGTGTAGAACTGCTTTATTGGATATAGGTAAAGTTGAGTATTTGATTTCATCTCAATCAGCAGCGGAAAGTTTGCTGTATAGCCCCTTAACGGCGGTAGAAAAGAAAAATTTACGATTTAAATTGTTTAGTAAAGGACAGGCATCGTTATCTAAGAGTTTACCCATGCTTGAGAATATGGGGGTTAAGGTCTGTGATGAGAGGCCTTATGAAATAAGAAAAAAAGATTGTAAAGATGTATTCTGGATGCATGACTTTGGTTTAATACTTGATATAGATACCAAACTACTAGACCTTAAAAATTTAAAGCCCTTGTTTGAAGAGACATTTGAACTCTGTTGGTATGGAAAAATAGAAAATGACGGATTTAATCAATTAGTTTTATGGGCAGGTATTAGCTGGCAAGAAGTTAATATCTTTCGGGCTTATTTTCTCTATTTGCGTCAAATTGGTATTACTTTTAGCCAGCTTTACGTGGAAACAACATTAGCAAATAATCCCGAAGTCGTCCGCTTATTAACACAGTATTTTGTTCAACGTTTTGACCCATCATTTAAGCAAGAGGCTAATAGAAGTTGTACCGAATTGTATGTGACAATTGAGCAAGCGATAGACAAAGTTCAGTCATTAGATGAAGATCGAATCCTTAGACACTATTTAAACTTGATTCAAGCTGCGGTAAGAACTAATTACTTTAGAAGCCCGCAGGATGAGCTAGGTATTCCTTATTTTGTGACTAAATTTGATTCATCAAACATAATAGACATTCCTACGCCAGTCCCTTATTTTGAAATATTCGTTTATTCACCTAGGATGGAAGGTATTCATCTGCGTGGCGGTGCAGTAGCTCGTGGTGGTTTGCGTTGGTCAGACAGACGAGAAGATTTTAGAACAGAAGTTTTGGGTTTGATGAAAGCCCAAATGACTAAGAACGCGGTGATAGTGCCGACTGGAGCAAAAGGTGGGTTTATTGTAAAACGGCTGCTCGATTTTTCAAACATTGAAGAAAAATCTAAAGAAGTTGTGAGCTGTTACCAAATTCTTATTCGGGGTTTGCTGGACTTAACTGATAATCGGATTGCTGATACCGTGATAAAACCTGATAACTGTGTTTGTTACGACGAGGATGATTCTTATTTAGTGGTGGCGGCAGATAAAGGCACAGCAACCTTTTCTGACTATGCTAACGCACTATCGCTAGAATATGGTTTTTGGCTGGGAGATGCCTTTGCATCGGGTGGTTCGGTTGGGTATGACCATAAACAGATGGGGATTACTGCGCGTGGGGCTTGGGAGTCTGTTAAACATCATTTTAATCGACTTGGTTTTAATTATTTAGAACATGCATTCAGCATCATTGGTATTGGTGGCATGATGGGTGATGTATTTGGTAACGGTATGTTGTTATCAAATCAGATTAAATTAGTCGGTGCATTTGATCATGAGTTTATCTTTCTTGATCCAGCGCCTGATCCAAAACAAAGTTTTATTGAGCGACAGCGCTTGTTTACTTTAGCGAAATCTAGATGGTCTGACTATGATGAAAGTTTAATTTCCAATGGTGGTGGTGTTTTTTCAAGAACATTAAAATCAATACCGTTGAGCCCCCAGGTTAAACAAATTTTAAATGTAAGTCGTGAACAAATGACGCCTAGTGAGCTTATTAAAGCGCTACTCTGTGCGCCTGTTGATTTACTCTGGAATGGCGGCATTGGTACTTATGTTAAAGCCAGTGATGAGCATAATCTTGATGTTGGTGATAGGGCAAATGACGGGGTTAGGGTTAATGGCAGTCAATTGCGTTGTAAATTAGTGGGTGAGGGCGGTAATTTAGGTTTTACGCAAGCGGGAAGAATTGAGTACGCAGTACATGGTGGTTGTATAAATACAGATTCAATCGATAATTCGGCAGGCGTGGATTGCTCTGATCATGAGGTTAATATCAAAATACTAGTTAACTCACTGGTAGTACAAAGCGATTTGACCGAAAAACAGCGTAATAATTTATTGGAATCAATGACTGATCAGGTCGGCGCATTGGTATTAAAACATAATTATTATCAAAACAGGGCGATAACAATGATTGAACGGCATTCAGTTAAAGAACTGAATGATGTGCAATGGTTAATCGAAATTCTTGAGAAAAAAGGCCATTTAAATCGAGCGTTAGAAGGAATCCCAGAAATTGATGAGCTAAAAGATAGGGGGATAAAAGGTGATGGTTTAGTTCGACCTGAAATTTCAGTTTTATTAGCTTACAGTAAACAATTATTAAAGCAGGAGTTGTTGCTTGAAATATCTGCTTTGGATGAAGCATTATTTCAGCAAGAATTAATGCAATATTTTCCGATGCAAATACAAGAACGGTTCCCCGGTGAAATTAAAAATCATTTTTTAGCGCAGGAAATTGTTGCCAATGGATTGGTAAATGGTTTTGTTAATCGTATGGGGATGGTGTTCGCTTTTAGGCTAATGGATGAGACTGGCTGTTCTATTGTTTCAGTTTTTAATGTCTACAAACAAGTGTGTAACATCTTTGTTATTAATGAGTTACGGCAGGAAATTGAATCTCAATGTTTGCATTTAGATGCGAATGTTTTAGATGAGCTGCAGCAAGACATTAGAAAAGTAATCGAAAGGTCTATGCGCTGGTTTCTTAGCCGAGAGCAGGCGGAAATGGAGATTCAGCATTATACCGATGGCGTTGCCGAGCTACAATCAACATTACCTTCTTTTCTTTCTGAACAAGCAAGTCAAAGTGTTGATGAACGGGTGGATGCTTTTATTCAACAAGGTGTTCCCTCTAGTTTAGCGCTTAATGTAGTGACATTGGATGTGATGTATTTATGTCTGGATGTTATTTGGCTGAATAAACAAACCAATAGTTCGTTAAAAGAATGTGCACAAGTTTTCTTTGCCTTAATGCTTGAGTTTGATTTGTTATGGTTGCGCGAAAAAATCAGAGCATTACCCGAAAAAACCGTATGGGAATCATTAGCAAGAAGAACAGCTAGGGAGGAG
>DAOWHF010000216.1:0-10562 GCA_030641565.1 Methylomarinum sp. | reverse complement strand
CAGCGGCTTCTTTAATTATAAGCATCACCTCATCACTAGATGCTCCACTATCAATAGCTTTCGATGCTTCTGAAATTTTTGCAGAAACTTTATCAACATCCTGATTAGCGCCTGCAAAAGCGACAGAAGAAATACCCAGAGCAGACAGAATCATGAACAGACTTAATGCGATCGTTTTTATAAGCTTCATTATTATAACCTCTTGATGTGTTTGTTATTATTATTTATATATAACAAATCGTTACATATCGACCATGATTCTACCATATAATTTATATGACTTATTATTTAAGAGAATCAGGCTATAGTTAGATTAAAAAATACTCCATTTTTTGTCACTGGAAGTGAGGAAAATAAACATGCTATTTTTAGCAAATGATAACTGGGGGCAGAGTAAACTTAAATTTCTGTTATATTCCATTTATTTACTTTAGGTGAAACAAATGGCGAGATTACCCAGAGTATGTCCCGTAGGAATCCCTTCAGCATGTGATTCAACAAGGTACAGAGTGCTTTGCTAGCAAACAAGATTTTGTCGCTTATGCCGCCTGACAGAAAGATCACTAAAAAAACATAAGGAAGATATTCATGCGTGGGTATTGATGACTGGTTTAAGTTTACTCTGCCCCCTAGTTACTTAATATTAGCCCTAGGTAATAACACTAAGATCAATAAGCCCAAAGCTAATACAAAAACAATCACCTTATCTCCAAAACTGGCATAAGGTGTCATACCTCCCATAGGTTTAATCTGACCTTTTAAAACCGTTTTCTTAAACATAGGTGCTTGCTTAGCAATTGAACCATCCGGTGCAACAATTGCTGTAATTCCTGTATTTGTCGTTCTCACCAAATAGCGCCCCGTTTCTAAAGCACGCATTTGAGCGATTTGCATATGCTGATACAGTTCAATTGAATCACCAAACCAGGCATCATTAGTGACATTAACTAAAAAAGCGGCTTCAGGCATTGCACGGGTAGCCTCTTCCCCAAACGCGTCTTCATAACAAATTGAGGTTGCAAATGGATAACCTCCCGCCCTTAAAAGAGGCTGATGGTCACCACCCGAGGTAAAATTACCCAGATGAATACCCAATGAATTTAATATAAATCCAGATAAGGGTTGCAATGGTAAGTATTCTCCAAAAGGTAACAAATGGTTTTTGCTATATCGTCCTTCATTTGCGCCTAAAGTTAACACAGTATTAAAGAATTCATTTTTCTTGCCTGTTGCAAGCAAACCAACGATTAAATCGGTATTATTTGCTTTTGCTTGTTGCGAAAGCGGGTCTAAATAAACGCTCTTTACTTGTGATAAATACACAGGAATAGCCGTTTCTGGCCAAACAATAATATCCGCATCCCAATTCTGAGCCGTTATATTTCTATAGCTAATTAATGTATTGATTCTATTTTCTGGCAACCATTTCTGATCCTGCGTAATATTACCCTGAACAAGCGCAACTTTAATCTCTTTACCTATCTCGTGTGTCCAGTTAATCGTCTGTAAATAAACAGCTGAACCACATATCAAGGCAATAAAACATAATGCGTGACTATACTTTATAGAACGTTTGTACCCGGCAATCATCACAGATAGCATCATTGCTAATAAAAAACCGCTACCATAAACGCCTACAACAGGTACAAAGCCCTGCAACGGTGTACCCAACTGAGTATAGGCAATTTGTAACCATGGAAAGCCATTAAGCAACCAATAACCTCGAAAATACTCAACCAAGATCCAAACAAAAGGAAAAACCCAGATCAGCCTTGCCTTGTGTTTTTTTCTAACAACCTTAACTGAAATATAGCCTGTTAATGCAGGAAAAATCGACCAAAAACACACCACCAATAGAGTTAATAAAACTGCACCTAATGCTGGGGCACCACCGTAGTCATGAATACTGATATAAACCCAGGATATACCACTACCAAACAAGCCTAGACCAAAAAGATAGCCTCTAAGTGCAACACGTGCTGGAGAACTCTCTAACCAAGATAAAAAAACAAAACCTAATGAAATAAAAGCTAAAAATGAATAACCGAAGGGAGCGAATGCTAAAGTAAGTAATACTCCAGCTAAAGGTGAGCATAATTCCCAACGCCATTTTGATAAAAAAATCATATTGCCTGTAACTAAAAACTATTTTGAAGAATCTATAGGTGTAAACCGAGGAATACCTTTGATATTCTCCTTTTCCATATGTAAATACTGAAGCCCCATTAAAGTAGAACCATCTTCACGATGCTCTACCCAAACAACTTTAATTTCTCCCCTTAATTGCAGTCGCTTAAAGTCAAATATTGATACCGTTCCTACATCAACAGCAATATTTTCTTGCAGATGAATCATTAAACCATCCACAGAAACATTTTCAGTATTAAATTGATACTTATTGCCATTTAAAACAATTTGACCTGGAGCAGCCAAACTTTTCCTATATGCATGTCTTTTATATAAAAAATTATCTACATCATAAGTAATATTACTAAATTCAAGCCCCATATAGATATGACCTTTAACTATATCAGCTCGAACCACCTCAGCCTCGCCAGCCAATCGCATCTCAGGTAAATATAAATCAATAACCGGTGAAATTTTAAGCGACTTGAAAATATCTTCAATATCGCTCACGACAGCATTACTATCTAACTCAGCCAATAAGCCTGAAATAGATAAATTTCTTACTGTAATTTCTAATTCTTCACCACCTAAATAAATAAGTCCCTGAGAAGATAGATTTTTCCGATACAATCTGTTTGTTTCTGACATCATAAACACTCACCAAAAATCTTGTCATTTTTTACACTGTCGAAGTATAGTGCTTAATTTTAGATATACAAATCCTAATAAATAATCCCTGTAAAAGTCATCATTCCCGAAATATTTAATCGGAAGTCCATGAGTACACTATAGAGTCCTGCTAAGAGCATGCAGGAATGGCAGTTTCTCTTAGGCATATGGGGTTATACTTCTTTAAAAAATGCCACGCCACTTTAGAAAGTTATGTTAAAAAATACACTCAACCTTTGTATTTATCTTTTTTTAACTGCATGTACGGCAACTACTCCAAAAAACACTCACAATATTTGTGATATTTTCAGAGAAAAAAATAATTGGTACGCTGAAGCTAAAGATGCCAGTGAAAAATGGGGGGTTCCTATCCATGTCAGCATGGCAATTATGCATCAAGAATCTCACTTTGTGGCGGATGCTAAACCACCTAGGCCGTGGTTATTAGGTATTATCCCCTGGTTTCGCAACAGTAGTGCTTATGGCTATGCACAAGCACAAGATGGCACCTGGCAAGAATATTTAAATAATAAGGAGAGTCATTGGAGTGCAGATAGAGATGACTTTGCAGATGCCGGTGATTTTATTGGCTGGTATTGCTCAATCAGTCACAATAAATTAGGTATTTCAAAATGGGATACCCAAAAGCTTTATTTGGCTTACCATGATGGACACGGTGGTTATCATCGTAAAACCTATCTAAAAAAACCATGGTTAATCAGCACAGCAAAAAAAGTAAGCCGAAAATCTCAACAATTTAACACTCAATTATCTGGCTGTAAGGACGAATTAGAAAGCACAAGCTGGTTTTTTTGGTAAACTATGCAATTCAAAACTATAACAGCGGAAAAGTAATGAAAAACATTAAATACCGAGTTATTACACTTTTAATCGGACTACTGATAGGGTTTACTATGTTCTCAATGGCAAATGCCACTTCACCAGAAGAAAATCAAGCGGCAGGTATCGCATTTCTTGCCGAAAATACAACAAAAGAAAATATTGTTACCACAGCGAGTGGACTACAATATGAAGTCCTAACTAAAGGTGAAGGCCCTTCCCCGACAGCAACAACCAGTGTAACAGTACATTACAAAGGTACTACACTTGATGGTAAAGAGTTTGATAGTTCATACAGCCGCAACGCACCTGCAACATTCCCATTAAACCGCGTTATTGCTGGTTGGACAGAAGGTCTACAATTAATGAATGCCGGTGCTAAATATCGTTTCTTTATCCCTGCTGAACTTGCTTACGGTTCACGCGGTGCCGGTGCAGATATTGGTCCAAATTCTACATTAATTTTTGAAGTTGAATTACTAAGCTTCTAAAACACCCTTTAATGTGATATAAAAATATATCACTCACACAGGGTCAAAATGCTTAAACAGCGTTTTTTAAGCATTAAAATCACATTAATAACTTCCCAGTTTATAAAAGCCTTGCTCTAGCAAGGCTTTTTTAGTTAAAGCCTATGAAAAAATACCAACTCTTTGCCACCACCCCTAAAGCCATGGAAGATATTTTGGCAGAGGAACTAAAACAACTTGGTGCAGAAAATGTACAAGCAAAAATGGCAGGAGCAAGTTTTGAAGGCGATATAGAAATGGCATATCGAGCCTGTCTTTGGTCTCGAACTGCTAACCGTATATTACTGCCATTAAGTTCATTTGAAGTTAATTCAAAAGAAGATCTTTATGAAGGCATAAAAAAGATTAATTGGTTTGAACATTTTAAACCTGATGACACTTTTGCGGTTTCTTTTAGCGCTAAAAATACAGAAGTTATTAATAACACCCATTTTGGCTCTTTGGTAGTAAAAGATGCCATCGTTGATCAAATGCGGACTAAATTCCATAAACGTCCCAATATTGAACTCAACAAACCCACCATTAAAATCAATGTTTACTTAAACAGTACCGAAGCACAATTGAGTTTAGACCTTTCAGGTGAAAGCTTACACCGAAGAGGTTACAGAGAGGAAAATGTTGCCGCTCCAATCAAAGAAAACCTTGCCGCGGCTATGTTGTTGCGTAATAACTGGGCTGAATTAGCCAGCAATGGCGAATCATTGATTGACCCCATGTGTGGATCTGGCACTATTTTATTAGAAGCAGCAATGATTGCTGCCGACTACGCCCCTGGATTGTTGCGCGATTATTATGGCTTTCTCGGCTGGAAACAACATGATAACGAGTGCTGGCAAAAACTACTAGCAGAAGCCGAGCAACGTAAAACCATAGGCATAGAAAACATGCCTGTGATTGCAGGTTTTGATCAAAGCCGTCGTACCGTGGCTACTGCAATCACTCATGTAGAAAACGCCGGATTACAAAATAAAATCCATGTTGAAAAAAGAGACATTACCGATGCACAAGCAGCAAGTAACTGGAAACCTGGGTTAATTATTTGTAACCCTCCCTACGGTGAACGCTTGGGTGATGAAGAACTTATATCTCAACTATATTTTCAATTTGGTGAAGTGTTAAAGACACGCTTCCTAGGCTGGAAAGCGTCGCTCATTATCAGTAACCCGGAAATGGGCTTCCGTTTAGGTATTCGTTCACAAAAGCCGATTACCTTATATAACGGTGCATTAGAATGTCGATTACTGCGCTTAACGATTGAAGAAAAGTCATTCTTTGTCCCCAAAGCAAAATCGCAACAAGAACGAATAGAACAAGTCACTCAAACCAACAACTCAATCATTGACGAAAGTCATAGTGCAGAGATGTTTGCTAATCGACTGAAAAAAAATCTGAAGAAAATGAAACGCTGGGCAAAACAACAAAACATTAGTTGTTATCGCTTATACGATGCCGACTTACCTGAATATGCAGTAGCAGTTGATATCTATCAGGGCGAAAAACTATGGGTCAATGTACAAGAATATGAAGCCCCCAAAACAATAGATACTCATAAAGCCAATCAACGTCTTGCAGGTGTACTAGCAGAAATACCTGGTGTTTTAAAAGTCGACAAATCACAAATATTTTTAAAAATTCGTCGCAAACAAAAAAGCACCGATCAATACGAAAAACAGAACAACACCTCAAATTTTCATGTTGTTGAAGAAGGTCATTGTAAATTTCTGGTTAATTTTGAAGACTATCTGGATACAGGACTTTTTCTTGATCATCGAACTATTCGACAAACAATTCAACAACAAGCAAAAGGCAAAAGCTTTTTAAATTTATTTGCTTATACAGGAACAGCAACTGTAAGTGCTGCATTAGGCGGTGCAACTTCAACCACTACTATTGCTATGTCTAATACTTATTTAGAATGGGCAAAAAATAATTTCGATTTAAATCAAATAACCGGTGAGCATAAAATAATCCGTGCAGATTGTTCAGTCTGGCTTGAAGAAGAAGCTAAAAAAACACCTAAGAATCAATATGATTTAATTGCTCTAGATCCACCCACTTTTTCAAACTCCAAGCGTATGGAAGAAGCCTTTGATATTCAAAATGATCATGTAGGTTTAATTAATAACGCCTTGGAACTATTAACTGATGAAGGCACACTGTATTTTTCCACTAACTTTAGACGCTTTAAACTTGATGAACCTGCACTCTCAGGCGCAGTCATAGAAAATATTAGTGCATCGACCATTCCTGAAGATTTCTCTAGAAACCCCAGAATCCATTATTGCTGGAAAATAACAAAAAAATGAACACCATCCATATCATTGTCAGTGGACGCGTGCAAGGCGTTTACTTTCGTGCCCACACTAAAAAACAGGCTATAAAACAGGGTATTACAGGCTATGTTAGCAACAAGAAAGATGGCTCAGTAGAAATAGTTGCATGTGCTAACCAGCAATCACTGGATAGTTTTGTTAGCTGGTGTAACAAAGGCCCACTGTTGGCAAAAGTAAGCAATGTGCTTGTTAACGATCATTCGATAACAGAATCATTTACTCAGTTTGAGATTAGATAAACTATGGGGACATTCGCTGCTTTAGGAATGCTGAAAACACTCGAAAACCTAATAAAAAGAATATTATTCCGGCATATAAAAGCGCTTCATTAAAATCTGATTTCACTAACCATAAATAATGTACAACAGCACTAATAGCTGCCAAGTAAACTAGTTTATGTAATTGTATCCAATGCTTGCCTAAACGTTTTTGCATTGCTTTGCTTGAGGTTAGTGCTAAAGGTATCAACAACACAAATGTAAAAAGACCAACAAGAATATAGGGACTTTTGGGTACTTCATCAATAAAAACATCCCAGGATAGTGATAAATCAAGAACGATATAAACCAAAAAATGCATGCTGGCATAAAAAAAAGCAAACAAGCCTATCATCCGTCGAAAACGAATAGGCCAGCTTTGACGTAATAGCTTTTTTAAAGGTGTTAAAGCAAGTCCTATACACAAAAACCGCAATGCCCAGTCACCCAGCCTGAAATGCAATGCTTCTATCGGATTAGCGCCTAATTGATCTTGAATAGTATCGGTAACTAATTTCAGAAAAGGGACTATAGCAAGAAAAAATACGATGATTTTTATAACCACCCAGCTCTTTTTTGATATGCGCATGGGACAAAGTAGATCAGAGTTAATCTAACATCTTGAAAAAATTTCAAGGTCATATTTCACATTGAATGGCAGTACTCTATATCCAAAATTATCGCAGGATAAAATAAATAACAACAAACTAAATACTCCTATATATCTGGCGAATGTTAAACAGCATGGAAAATTACTAGTACTCCGGCAATTTTAGTTTGATGGATAGATATTATGTAGAGTGGACTTCAGTCCACTATGATTGTGGTATAGCATTTATGGCGGACTAAAGTCCGCTCTATCTTATTCATCAATCCAAAGTTGATGGAGTACTTAGGGTTACGAGGAGAATCAGCTCAAATATTACCCACATACCCATGCTTATTTATTGTGAAGAATCTCACGGTTTTTACTACGCAACCAAACTATAGTTCTGCTAACTAACCTTTATAGAGATATAGTTTATGAAAAAAATCAGTTTAATTATTCCACTTATACTTCTTTCTTCGGGGTGCACTGTGCATGGGCCATCATTTGAACTTGAGCCTCCAATAAAATTTAAGAGCATACATTTTGACTCTTACAAACAGCAACAAAATTCGCGATTTTGTCCGCCGGGACAGGCAAAAAAAGGGAGGTGTTGATTGCAAGGCTTTAGCTTAGCTCGATTGATGAGGCGAACATAGTAAAGCTCATCAAACGTAACGTTAGTAAGTAGTTAAATAGTAAGAGCAAGTTGGTTAGCTCTATTGTACATTTGATTCAAGTTTCTCATCTAACTCGAATACAGATACAGCAATTCCCTTTTTACGCAATTGCTCTATAGCTACAGCTTGCTTTTCAGCATTACCCATTTCAGCAGTTTGTAAACAGTTTATTGCTTCAATTGCCATCAGTATCATTCGGCCTACTACAGCCATTAAAACAATCTAACAGTTCAAGTCTGAATTTTTGCTGTGTATGCCAGATCAAATCCAGACTTTTACACATTAAAAATACTTTTTAAGATCCATCCCAGAATAAAGTGATGCAACTTGCTCTCCATAGCCATTAAATTTTTCTGTGTTACGTTTGGGGGTAAAAATACTCGCGCCTAGGACACGCTCTCTACTTTGACTCCAGCGAGGATGAGGTACTTCAGGATTTACATTGGCATAAAAACCGTATTCTCTGGCAGCCCGCTTGTTCCATGCAGTCGCGGGCATAGTCTCAGAAAATCGTATTTTCACAATAGCTTTAATACTTTTAAAACCATATTTCCAGGGTACGACTAAACGTAATGGTGCCCCATTCTGATTAGGCAATTCATCGTCATACATCCCAGTTGCCATAAGAGTTAATGGATGCATAGCCTCATCCATTCTTAAGCCTTCAACATAAGGCCATTGCAATGACTTGGTTCGTTGTCCCGGCATAATGTCAGGATTATAAAGCGTAGTGAACTCAACAAACCTAGCTTTCGAAGTCGGCTTAAAGCGTTTCAACATTGTCCCCAATGGAAACCCTATCCAAGGAACAACCATAGACCAAGCCTCTACACAGCGAAATCTATAGATACGCTCTTCAACAGGATTATCTTTCAGAATATCTTCTAAATTAAAAACACCGGTATTTTCTGCCTCGCCTTCAATCGTCACACTCCAGGGACTAGTTTTGAGCGCATTGGCCAAAACACTTGCATCTGACTTGTTTGAAGTAAATTCATAATAATTGGTATAACTGGCAACATCTTCAAAATCAGTCACTTGAAGAGGTAATGAATAAGGCCCGACAGGCGCTTTTTCATATTTCTTGACTTGAGCATCTGCCGAAACAGGCATCATTGATGCGATAGCCGTTGTTGCAGCCGCCTTTATAATCAAGCGTCGATTATCAAAAACGCTCCGGTCGGTTATTTCACTGCTTAAAATATCTGTTTTGCCTTTAATGATCATGACAGTTAATCCATAAATTTTCGTTTCAGCCAATAGTCGACACTGACATAGTTTCCAGAGCCTATAAAAAACAAAACTAACAACATAATAAAATACGTGGCTGCAAACTCAACACCATTATTGAGAATAACCACACTGCCATTTTCGGTTAACCACTCATAGTTACCATTATCCTTTAATAAGGATTTAACCTTATCCAGTCTTTCAATTGCACCTACGGTCCTATCATTAGCGAAAATACCACTACCTTCCGCAATCGCTAACCAGCCATTTTTTAGATGTACAGTAATACCCGCAACCAGCATGGTTATCATCAAAGGAATTGAAATTAAGCGAACACCAAACCCGAGGAGTAAAAACAGTGCGCCTAATACTTCAACCAAGGCAACCAGAAACACAAGTAAATAGGGCAAAGGCAGACCTAAACCCCATTCTTCATTTCCAAACCAATCAGCCGTACTGGTAAAATTGATAAATTTCTTGCTTCCAGCCATCCAGAAAATAGGAACCAGATATAAACGTAAAAGAAGTGGCGCAATAAAATCCAATATTTTTGCTTTATCACACAAAGTCATTAATAAATTGACCATACCTGGTGTTTTTTCAATAATTAATGATATATATTTATTATCCATAGTAAAAACCTAGTGATTTATTATGATTATGAGTAGTCAGACCTTTAATGCCTAAAAACTAAAAACATGAACCTAGTCGTTGAAAACATATTAACAGACATTCCCAACCAGATACCTGAAGAACTGATTCAAACCCTACTGACTAAGGGACAGGTCAAAATTGAAAGAATTATTTCTGCTGGCCATTCGTCTCCAATTAACGATTGGTATGACCAGATTCAGGATGAATGGATAATATTACTAGAGGGCCAGGCAAAATTACAGTTTGAAAGTGACTTATCGGTTATTTCTTTAAAATCAGGTGACTATCTGCTAATCCCCGCACATAAAAAACATCGCGTCCAGTGGACTGACCCAGCGATAAAAACCATTTGGTTAGCCATTCATATTTTCCCGGCAACAGACCCCGTGGCGTGATAATGGTTCCCTGTTGATATGTCATTAAGGATGGACTCAATTACCTCGGCTGGTTCGCATAGCATTTAGAATGAATGCATTGAATAGTACATTATGCCAGGCAAAGCTTCCGCATCCTGCTCACGCTCCTTACCTACTTCCCTGTAGGCAAAAAAAAACCCAAGCTCATATGAGCTTGGGTTTTTGTATTAAAAGCTTGGCAATTCCCTACTTTCGCATGGCAACCTGCCACACTATCATCGGCGCTAAGAGGTTTCACTT
>DAOWHF010000005.1:0-4897 GCA_030641565.1 Methylomarinum sp. | reverse complement strand
TAAGCTGAATGGAGTGGAGATGCTCAGCAGTGTGCTGCGCACCAAATTAATTCGCGACAATACACTCACCAAAGTATCAGTGTTTGAAATCAATGCAAAGTCCAGGCAGGGCTTTATTTTTAAACAACAGATCAATCAGGTATGGGAAGCATTTAACCGTCAAAACAGTATTTTTGTGACTGAGCCCTATGCTTATCATCATGGTACCGAGATTGGCGACCATATTCTGTTGCGAACAGTTCAAGGAAAACAAGCCTTTGAAGTGATTGCGATCTATGCTGATTACAGTGGCGATCAAGGTCATATTGCCATGAGCCGCAGTAACTACCAGAAATACTGGCCGGATTTAGGGTTTAGCGGCATAGGCATTTATGTCGAGACGGGGAGCAATATCCAGCAACTGGAAGCAGCCGTCAAACAATTACTGAAGCCTTATCAAACGGTAAGGTCCGAACAGGCTATTTATAAAATATCTATGCAAATGTTTGAGCAAACCTTCAGAATTACCGAAACCTTACGCTGGTTAGCAGCCATCATTGCTTTTGTGGGGGTATTTAGTGCCTTGATGGCATTACAGTTTGAACGTACCCGACAATTCGGCATTCTTCGTGCCATTGGCATGACCCCCGGGCAATTAACCCGACTGATTAGTATGGAAACCGGACTAATGGGGTTGGTAGCCGGTCTGTTTGCTGTTCCAGTCGGCTTTATCATGGCTTATCTGCTAATCTTTGTGGTTTATCAACGCTCATTCGGCTGGACCATGGCTTTTCATTTTGATGCAGCTGTGATGTTTCAGGGTTTGTTACTGGCTTTTGTGGCTGCTTTATTTGCTGGTGTGTTGCCAGCCTTAAAAATGGCGCATAACATGCCCGCCGAAGCATTGCGGACTGAATAAATATGAGACACCTGATAATATGGGGTTTAATTATTGCAGGCATATTAGTGCTAAGCTGGTTTTTTATGCCGCAGCAAAGTACACACAAACCGGAATTGGAATCTACTTCCGACAGCTTGTTATCAGCAGATAATGAACCTTTTGCAAAAGTCTTGAAACCGCGAGTATTCATTTTTCCGCAAGATTATGGTCCACATCCAGCATATCGCATCGAATGGTGGTATTTTACCGGTAATTTACAAACTGATGTGGGGCGCAAGTTTGGATATGAATTGACATTTTTCCGTTTTGCGCTGACACCAGAACAACAAATTACCCCTTCCAAGTGGCGCGATAATCAAATGTATATGGCGCATTTTGCCCTGACTGATGTTGACAATAAGCAGTTTTATACAGATGAGCGCTTTAGTCGTTCAGGGAACGGCCTGGCCGGAGCGAAAATGAAAAAGTATCATGTCTGGTTATATGACTGGAAGGCAGAATCAACCGATGAGACTGGTTCAACCATTCGTTTAGATGCAAAAAGTGACGAATTTGCTATTTCTTTACAGCTAGATTCAGAAAAAGAAATTGCTTTACAAGGTGTTGAAGGTTTTAGTCGGAAAAGCCAGAAAGCAGGCAACGCGTCTTATTATTATTCCTACACTCGAATGGCGACTACAGGAAATATTCAAATCAAACAGCAATCGTTTCCCATAACCGGTTCAAGCTGGATGGATAGAGAATGGAGCAGCGCTTCTTTATCATCACAACAAGTTGGCTGGGATTGGTTTGCGTTGCAATTATCCGATCACAGCGAATTAATGTTTTACAGCTTTAGACGTAAGGATGGAAGTCTGGATAACAATAACGCTGGCGCCATTTTTCATGCTGATAATTCCAAAACAATGTTGAATTTTTCAGATGTTTTAATTAAAGTTCTGGATTATTGGAAAAGCCCGCATTCCAATATTACTTATCCATCAAAATGGCATTTGTCTATTCCTAGTCTAAGACTTGAGTTGGATATTTCTCCTCTAATCAATGACCAGGAACTCAACGTCAGATACCGCTACTGGGAAGGTGCTGTGAGTATCAAGGGCAAAAAAAACGACCAGGTTATTTCCGGACAGGGATATGTTGAACTAACGGGTTATCAATTAAATCGTTGATTAAAGAGTCTGACATATACTTCGCACGGCCACGGTTGCGGATTTCTAGCGGCTGATTTTGTGCCGATAGCTGCGTTGCTGAAACAGTTACAGAGCCTGCTATGCGCCTGTTTCAGCGCCTTGCTCTCGACAAAAATCAACTCGCTATAAATTCCGCAACCGTAACCGCGCGAAGTATATTTATAGAAGTCGAATTTCAGCTTTCGATACTTTTAAATTTACTGAAAGACTATAGAGTAGAGAATTACTGCTATTACGGCATGCAAAATTTGACTAGTATAGCGATTTTGACCGCAGTGCCAATTGGTTCTCATTCTGGGCATCATGTCATACAAAACTTTAGAGTTAGTTGTAATTTACAAATAGTCTAAAACAACTAACCAAGAGTTATTCAAGTGTAAATCCAACTTTAATGGTCACCTGCCAGTGCTCTATCTTTCCATCATTGATATGACCCCGAGTTTCAATAACTTCAAACCAGCGCATGTTATTGACAGTTTGTGAGGCTTTACCAACGGCATTTTCAATGGCCTCTTGAATACCAGCGCTGGAAGAGCCGATGAGTTCGATTTTTTTGTATATATGATCAGTCATGCGTGATTCCTCTTTGTTGGTATAAAATGTTAAGCTCCTTCAGATGTTACGGTACACCGATCTCCATCCAGAAACCTTTATATTTTTCACTGCTTCCCCAGACATTCAGCAAGTTATGCAGGTTTGCATAATCATACTCTGGAATGCCAAGCATCAGAGGATCGGAACTTTCAGATTGATGGTTCATAGTCACTCCTTTGAGAACAGAGATAATAAAAAGACTCCTTGATGAACTGATAGTTCAGGATAGATAGCAGGGGGAAATTTTTCTACGTGTTATTTGTTAATACTGGCCTCGATTTCTTTAACAGATACATGTTGGAAAGATTGGATGAAACGTTATCTGAAAAAATAGGTCCTATTTATAATTCGTACGGCCATAGTTGCACTTGCAATAGTTAGCAATCATTATTTTTGAGGAGGAAGGACGGCGAGCACGTGCCGTACTCGCTTTCTGATTTACTGGGTATGTGTTTTCCTTTCCCAATCACTTTAGTATTTCAGGTCAGGTATAAAAATGAATAATAAATTAACTCAGCAACAAACCAAGATTCTGGTCTTTTTGTTATTGTGTTCCATCTTTGCCATTTTTTTTCTGCTGGACGGTCAGCAATGGTTAAACCTGGAAACACTTAAACAAAATCGTAATGCTTTGCTTAATTATGCCGAACAGCATTACTTATTTCTTTATCTCGCATGTGGCCTGCTATACATAGCCATGACAGCATTAAGTTTGCCTGGTGGAACTATACTCTCCCTAGCACTAGGCTTATTATTCGGTCGTTGGATGGGAACCTTGCTGATTGTTATTTCAGCCACTATAGGCGCAACACTGGTTTTCTTATTGGCTCGTTATTTAATAGCAGACTGGGCAAGAGAAAGGTTGCAGGAAAATAAACAAGCAATCAAATTAATGGATGCCTTTCAGATAGACGCATTTAACTACTTGCTTTTTTTAAGGTTGGTGCCACTTTTCCCCTTCTGGCTGGTAAACCTTGTACCTGCTTTTACCCCTATATCTTCCCGGACCTATATTATTACCACTCTGCTTGGCATCATTCCTGGAAGCTTTGTTTTTGCAAATCTTGGACAATCACTGGGACAAATAGAAAATACCGAGCAACTATTATCTATGCCAGTGTTAGTGGCATTTACCTTATTAGGCATACTGGCTTTAGCTCCAGTATTGCTTAAACGATATAAAGCCATTCAAAGCAATAAATGAACAAGCTATCCATCACTCTGCATGTTGTTACCTGAAAAGTTTTCAAGCCGATTGACAAAGATGAATTAAATTGTACTAATTCGTTCAGACTTAACTTAACCTGACAAATTAAATTGTAGTTTTGATTGATACTGACAAATGGAAATAATATTTTAACTGGCTTAGATCAGCCAAGAACAGACAGTCATAAAACAATCATGTTTTTCCAAAATGAATAGCTAAGGTTTCTTAACGATGCAATATCCCCCGAACATTAACAATGTTTGACATTGTGAATATCATGTTTTATTGGTGACTAATATTTTCATTTTTTCACCTGATTGGCCATGATAGCTAAGAAATGATGTCGCCAACGCAAAGCGGTATTACGATTAACGTTAAGCTTTATTGCAGTCTGACGAACACTCAAAGATTGCGGTATTGTCTTAAGATAATCTGACCACTTAGATTTAAGGCGAAGATGTGCAAGGGGCGTACCAGTCAATGCGTTATATGTTTTGTTACATTGCTTGCATCGGTACCTCTGAAGCCCTCCAGATATGCCATGTTTATAGCTCTTCGTATGTGAGCAATGAGGACATATTCTATCTGTAACATTGAAGGTGGTCTCAATTAATTCAATAATATTCGTTTCATCAGGTAACTTGTCTATCTCGGAGATTAATGCTATTAATTCTGAGGATTCCATAACCAACTCCTAAATATAAATATTTTATGTTCTTTTGGACCGAGATTTGTAATTATAATTCCATATTTTACGGTGACATGAAAAATTCAAATTTCACGTTCAAATAATTAGGGAAATTCTGAGGATTAATACACTATAAAAATATGGAATCTATGTTTTTTTACTGGTCTAGTCTTGATAGAAAATCTTTATTATTTTGGCTTGAACTATCTCTTTTGAGTGGCTGGAGTGGGTCGGTTACTGACCATTGCGCCTAGGCTTATAATCACCTACAACTACGAATCTGAATAGACTCTTGTCAGCCATTCATAACTTGTCATTCAACCCGTCTGAGCGGGTTA
>DAOWHF010000073.1:0-9213 GCA_030641565.1 Methylomarinum sp. | reverse complement strand
TCGTACAACTTCTAAACCGGCAATTTCACCTGCTTCTCGTGTCGCTTGTCGTTGAGCATCAGAAAAATAAGCTGGGACAGTTATAACTGCCTTGCTGACCGCCTGCCCCAATTGTTTTTCAGCGATACCCTTAAGACGTTTAAGAATAATTGCAGAAATTTCCTGAGGTGTATAGGCCTGACCAGCCAAGTCAACATGGGTATCCTGCCCCATCAATCGTTTAATGGATTTGACTGTTCTTTCCGGATAAACCAGATATTGATTCCTTGCAGTTTCACCGACGATAATTTCACCGCTATCATCAATACCAACAAATGAGGGCAGAATTTTTTTATCACTATCTGCAATAACCCGTACTGTTCCCTGTTCGACAATAGCAACTTCTGAGTTAGTCGTACCTAAATCTATACCAATAATGATTTCATTCATAAGTTTGTTACCGAAGGTTGATTTTGTTTACTTTAACTTCTGCCAATCGCAAGATCTGATCCTGAAATAAAAAACCTTTGCGCAATTCTTCTAGTACTATGCCATTTTCTAGTTGTAAGTCTTGCCCTGTTTCAACTGCACTCATGGTCACAGGGTCTAGTAATTTTCCAACACAGTCTATTGGTCGCACCTGATATTGCTGTAATAATTGCTCAAAGCGCTTCAGCGCCATAGCCTGTCCTTCTTTAAAACGTTCTATAAAATGCACATCCTTTTTTCTGGATTTCTTGAATAATGAGTTAACTGGTTGATAATTTTGCAAAATATCCCTTGCTGTCGCTAAGCTATCATAAATATCAACAAATTCCAGTAACATTGTTCGCATCATTTCGACTTGCTGTTGCGCCAATCGTTCGCTAGACAAAGCAAGTTCTGTCGACAAACTTTTATTATCATTTTGTACGCTAGCCAATGCCGAGCTTAAGGTATCCAAGGTATTTTTAAATTGCCTGGATTCAGTCTTTACTTCTGTTTTTAGCGCCGTTAATTCACTGAGTAGGGTATTAAGGTCAGGTTGTTCATTAGTCTCAATTTGCCATGCAGCATCCTGCTCTAGAAAAGATTTAAAATCATCAAGCAATTCGCTTTTTTCTGCTTCTGTGGTCATTATTTCTCAAGATGGGCTAAGGTGTTTTGGGTAGTTGACTCATCAATACTGGCACTCAGCAAGGCATTAAAATGAGCCGCATTAAAACGGACGGATTGGTCAGTCTCTAATGCCTGATCAATCAATTGTTCAAAATTAGCTGTCGGCAGAGTAAACAAGTCATAGCTTATACGACTTTTGTTATCTTTTATTGTCGTATAAGCATGATGTATTAACTGAAACTGTTCTTGATCACGGTCTGGCGGGTTATCCTTAACTTTCTGTAAATAAGCCTGCTTGATTTCAACATCACTGGCATCTGTCGCAATGCCAAGTATTTCATAAGGTGTTTTCATAAGGGACTAATCATTTAAAAAGGAAAAGGGGATGAACTATTTTTAGCATTTATATCAAAATAATCGATTATATCTTCAACACTGACATCAATATCAACACCTGTTTCATCCGCAGCCTTTATTATCATCAGCGCAGAAAATACATCAGGGTTTTGCATCATTGCCATCAAAATGTTTTCGTTATTCCCTGTTACTTTTTGTAACTGCTGAATCAATTTTTCTGGTGATGTTGTTTTAAATAAAGCATCCAACTTTTTATTGACCTTATTGAATGCTTGTTCAGGAATATGTCCAAACAGTGCTTCAATTGGATCTTCAAAATCATCATCGCCTTCCTCTTCATCAAAACCAAATAAATCGTCAAGAAACCCCATGCCACTCTCTGGATGAACCTGATAATAACGATCAAGATAAGAATTAATCAATACCATAACTCGGTGATCTTTTTTCTCACTTGCTAGCTCAAGCTGTGCGTCCAACCGATTAATATCCCAAACCGTACACTGTTCCGGATTACCATTTGTTTCTGAATAAATCACCCAATATATCCATATGGGTTCCCTCCATTTCCGCAAGGCCATTTTGGAACAATGACGCAACAATTCATAATGATTGAGATCATCTAATGTTTGGCATAAGTGTAACAATAAATTCTCATCGTATTCTTGCTGTCGCAGTGAGTTTTTTAGTGCTGGCTTGATTCTTTCCAGGGCTTTATGAATCAACACCAGATTACTCTCTTCAGATTCATACTCTGTTAGTAGCTGAATTAATTGCTTCAATCCTTGTTCAGACAGCAAATGATCCTTGGCTGGCATGAGTTCTCTTAAAATAGTGGCTACAGGTAATCCCGTTAATAGAGCTTCCATAGCCGCTTGAAAACAAGCATTAACCGGGTTTGAATGAAGCTTGTTTAGCGATTCAACAAATAGTTGCAAACCTTGTTTTTTATCCTGACTGGCAAAATAAAATAACCCTCGCATTAATTGTGTTTTAGTACTGCAAGCTTTACCAAGGTTTAAGTCATCAGCCTGTTGAATTTCTTTTTCAACCAAATGATATTTTTTAGTTTGAATAAGTCGACGCGCATGAGCCAAATGACTGGTGAACAGGATTTGTTTAGCAAAGCTATTAAGCGGATCAATTTTTAATATTTTTTTTGCATATTGGCTAGCCTTTTTATAAGCTTTATTAGCTGTAGCTGTCTGAATAGCTAAGGTTAATACCTCTATCTGCTGTGGAAATTTTTCCAGTGTTTTTGCCAGCCATTTTTTGTATTCCTCAATCTCTTCATACGGCTGGCTAAAGTAGCGAAGAATTTGCAAATAACTGTCCAGGTCTTCTGGGTCATACTGCAAACTTTCAATAAGCAATTCAATTCGCTCTATTTCGTCCTCATGCTGTTTGGCAACATGACGTAAAATAAGCGCTATTTTCAAACCATTACTCGCAGCTTCCTTAGCTAAAATAGTTACGCACTGTCTCCAGTAATGCTCAGCCTTATAGCTATTTTCATTTTGCTCACAATTTAAAGCTTCTAGCCGGTTCTGTTCAAACTCATTAGTGGAAGTAAAATTTTTCTTAAAATCCCTACGTCCCGCAGGATAGCTTAACAACATTAACTGGCAAAAATTTTGGGCTACTTCAGATCCATATAATGATTGATATTTAATTGCCAGATTAAATTTTATCTTGTCAGATAAAGGGATTTTCTGCCTGGATAAATACTCAATTAAGTCTATCTGCTTTTTATTTAACCCTTTTATTTCAGCAATCACTTTACGCTGTTTATGACTAAATGGAATGAGACTTTGAGTTAACTCTGAGCCATCTTGAGTACACGTAAACAACAATCCCGCTATTTTTGAATAAGCTGAATGCGGAGGAATTTTGTCTAACAATGTCTGTATTTTTTCTACAGATGTTAACTCTGTGGTAATAGCTGTGAGTATTGTACGAAGATCTCTAAAAGCTGAGCGATAAGGCAACTGCTTTAACGCTTCATGTAGCCTTTCCTGATTATCATCCTGATAAGCCTTTAACGCTATTTGAACAACCTTGAAATCTGTTATAAAAGCAGAATCTTGTGGCAAATCCTGCTGAAACTCAGGATATTCAGTAAGCATTAACAAACCCAGCAAGCTAGCCAGAGCAGGATATTGTTTATCCAGTTGCTGTACTGTTAACTCTGCCAGACTTGACTGAGCTTTAGACTTGTTTTTTGTTTGAATCAGCCAGCTAATATAATGATCGTAAGCTTGATAAGGCTTTTGCGCATACTGCGTATAATTTTCCCACAGTACCAATGCTTCCTTAACCATACCTCTGCTGGCAAAGCTTAACGCGCGTTGTAAGTAACAATAAGCCAATTTCTCACGCCACTCATCCTTATCAGAATCTTGCCATAATTTTTTATAAAGCCCAATAGCCTCTTTATAATGAGCAGAATTTAACTGGGACAAGGCTTGTTGTTCAAGCGTTTGCGATTTAGTATTGGAATCAGAGGGGGCTTGTCGTTTCTTCTTCATTGGCTTTATGACTGAAGTTCAGAGTAAAATGCATTATATAATTTTCAGTATTTACTTAAAACATACTTCGCACTGTCCATTGTTTACGGATTTATTCATCAGCCATTGCCTCAATCTGCTGATACCTAAAGCAATCAACAGTATGATCATTTACCATTCCTATTGCTTGCATATAAGCATAACAGATAGTCTCACCGACAAATTTAAAACCTTGTTGTTTTAAACTTTTACTCATATGCTCTGACACATCAGTTGAAACAGGGATTTGATTAGACTGTATCCACTGATTTTGAATACTTTTACCATCAACAAATTGCCAGATATAGCGATCAAAACTGCCGTATTGTTGCTGTATTTTCAGAAATGCTTTGGCGTTACTAATAGCCGCATTCACTTTTAATTTATTTCTGACAATTTTAGGATTGTTTAATAATTGCTGGATTTTTTCTGTGTCATATAGCGCAATCATTTCAGCATTAAAACCATCAAATGCGGCTCTATAACCTTCACGTTTATTTAAGATGGTTGACCAACTTAAACCCGCTTGAGCGCTTTCTAAAATTAGAAATTCAAATAACAAACGATCATTATGAACAGGAACGCCCCATTCTTCATCATGATATTGCTCTTCGGATTGAGACGAAAGCGCCCATTGGCATTTGATCATACCAGGCTACTTATTCATCATGCCTTTTAAATCAGCAAAGGGATTAAAGGTCGCGTCTCCCCCATGATCTTCTGCACCTGCTGAAGATAAGCCACCATATCGCACTTCTTCTTCATAGCGCTGATGTTCATTATCATGACAATAAAGACACAATAATTCCCAGTTACTGCCATCTTCTGGATTAAAATCATGATCATGATTTTTATGATGTACCGTTAGTTCACTTAAATTAGCATGAGTAAATTCACGCGTACAACGCCCACAAACCCAAGGGTATAGCTTTAAAGCTTTTTCTCGGTAAGTATTTTCACGATCTGCTTTGTATTTGCGTGCTTGTGCAATGATGTCATCTGCACCTGAGAATGGCTTAGTCATAATTTTAGGTTAAATATTATTTAAAAAGTACTGCGCTCGGCACAGTTTAAACCAGTAATTCTGAAAAACAATGTAGAGCTGACTTCAGTCCGCAACTTTCTTCATGACTGATTTATCAAATTGTTCATGGCGGACTAAAGTCGCGCTCTACAAATTAGCTATATACGTTTGATAATCGGCCTGTGATCTACGAATCACTTCATAAGCTTCTTCGCGTCCATAGACATCGGTTATTTCACAGGAAACCGGTTCGCCCGGTAAATTTTTATAGGTTAAAAAATAATGCTTTAATCGGTTGATATATGATTCCGGGCAATCCGTGACATCATTCCATTGCATGTAAAATTCATCGCCTTTCATCACCGCGATAATTTTATCATCAGCTTCCCCTTGGTCTATCATCCGAAAACCACCAATCGGTATCGCCGGTAAAATGATATTGCCATGTGTGACATTGCGTTCGCTTAAAACACAAATATCTAAGGGGTCTTGATCCCCTTTTGTGACCGGCACACCACCTGATCTATCTCGTGCATATTCAGCAACCCGTTCATTACAAAAGGTTTGGGGAATAAAACCATATAAAGTGGGAATGGCATTAGAAAACTTCTGAGGTCTATCTATTTTTAAATAGCCACTGTCTTTATCAATTTCATATTTAACAGTGTCAGTAGGTACAATTTCTATAAATGCGGTGACAACGTTGGGAGCTTGCTCTCCAGCACTGATGCCATGCCATGGATGTGCTTTATGTTTTAAATTCATTTTTTTGTTTTTAGTCTATTCAACTACTATTTTTGAGCCGATGAGTGCTGCACGAAGTTTAATCAACCGCCAGTTGCACTCATGTGTCTTAAAATAATCGGTTGCTCGTTAAGATTAAATTCGTGTTTTTCAGGCTTAATATCCATAGACTCAACAATTACTTGCTTGAGTTTTTCCATATTACCCGGATTAGCTCTTATCACCCGTTTTAAATCCACCGAATGCTCATTTCCCAGACACAGTAACAGCCGTCCCTCAACGGTTAATCTGACACGGTTACAGCTACTGCAAAAATTAGCACTATGCGGAGAAATAAAACCCACTCTGGTTTCTGATCCATCGACATTAAAATAAACCGAAGGCCCCCCTGTCTGATCGGGAATTGATTTTAACTGAAACTGTTTTTCTAAATCAGACTTAATTAAATCGCTGGAATAATACACTTCAGCCCGGTTATGGCTATCAACAATACCCAAAGGCATTTCTTCTATAAAACTAATATCAATGCCATTATCAACTGCGTATTGCACTAGATTAGTGACTTCCAGGTGATTACGATTTTTTAAAATGACTGCATTAATTTTAATTCGTTCAAAACCCGCCTGTTTTGCTGCTTCAATACCATTCAACACCTTATTCAAATCACCTGTACGCGTAATTTGTTTAAATTTAACGGCATCTAAAGTATCCAGACTGATGTTAATGCGTTTAACACCTGCCTGTTTTAAATCGCTAGCCAATTCGTCTAGCTTTGAACCATTAGTCGTTAAAACCAGTTCATTAAGACTATCAATCTGCCCGATGTTTTGTAATAGCTCTAAAGCTCCTTTTCTGACTAAAGGCTCTCCACCGGTAATTCGAATTTTTTTCACGCCCAATTCTGCAAATGCACGAGCAATAAAGTTAATTTCTTCTAAGGTTAATATTTGCGCACGCGGCAAGAAGGTCATTTCTTCCGACATGCAATACACACAACGAAAATCACAACGGTCTGTAATGGAGATTCTCAAATAATCAACCGCTCTACCAAAACGGTCAACCAACTGAGTTATTTTTGGGGAATTGCTCATAATCACTTATTGGAAGGAATATTTAGCAAAATTTTATCATAAAAAAACAATCATCCTCGCATCTACCCTCATGTAAAGCTAAAATAGAACAACTTAGTGTTTCTTAGCCATACCATACCAATGAAATTTAAACTTATTCTGCTGTCATTAGCCTTACTTCTTTCATCTCAGGTTTGTTCTGCTGAGAAAATCACACTTCGAATTGGTGTACTGGCTTTTGGTACAGTTAACTGGGAATTATCCACTCTAAAAAACCAACATCTACTGGATAATACTGATTTTAAAATAGATATACACCCTGTTGCCAATTCTCAAGCGGGGAAAATCGCATTACAATCCGGCGCTGTTGATATTATTGTTGCCGACTGGGTCTGGGTATCTCGTTTGCGTTCTACCGGATCTGACCTAAGTTTTTACCCCTACTCCAATACATCAGGCGCATTAGTCGTTCCCAACAATAGCCCGATTAAATCCATCAGTGACTTAGCAGGCAAAAAACTGGGCATTGCAGGCGGGGAATTAGATAAAAACTGGCTGTTATTGCAAGCCCTGGCCAAACAACAAAACCAGTTAGAACTTAATACATCATTAGAAAAGGTATACGGTGCGCCACCCTTATTAAATCAACAGATTTTACATGGCCGTGTTGATGCCATTATCAATTACTGGCATTTTGCGGCAAAACTGGAAGCGAAAGGTTATAAACAACTATTAAGCGGCAAAGAAATATTACAGCAATTAGGGATTAAAGCTGAAGTACCCACATTAGGCTATGTATTTAATCGCCAATGGGCGAGCCAACACAAAACAATTATCAATCAGTTTTTACAGGCAACCCAGCGAGCAAAAGACCAGCTTTGCTTGGTGGATAGTGCTTGGCAACAAATTATTCCTCTTACCAAAACACAAGATATTGCAACACAAAACAAATTACGTCAGCGTTATTGTGATGGACGCGTTAAACAATGGGGTATCAATGAACAGCAAGCAGCCGCGAAAATTTATACACTGTTACGCACGCTTAGCAACAATAAATTAACAGGAAATGCTGAAGCCCTACAAGCCGGTACATTCTGGACTATCAATTAAAGCACCTAAATGCTCACTTCCTTACCTAACAAAGTCTTAGCGGCTCTATCATTCCTGTTATTTATAGCTATATGGTATGGCTTAGCCTTATTTATTGATGACAATACCCTACCCACACCCGTTTTAGTGCTACAAGTTTTGTGGCAAGAAATTGAATCAGGGGAGCTCCCCCATCATCTAGGCGTTACCTTATTACGTCTGTTGGCCAGCTTTTCCATTGCAATGGTTTTGGGTTGTGCCTTAGGCATTACATTTGGCCTTAATAAAAAGCTAGATGCTTTTTTTGATAACTGGCTAGTGATTTTTTTAAATGTCCCCGCGCTGGTTACTATTATTTTATGTTATGTCTGGTTTGGCTTAGTCGAATCAGCCGCTATTCTCGCTGTCGTAATTAATAAACTGCCTAATGTCATTGTTACCATCAGAGAAGGCACTAAAGCGCTAAATAAAGATTTGCTAGAAATGGCTCGCTGCTATGGCTTTAGTAAAAGGAAAACCTTTTCTCATGTGATTTGGCCACAATTACACCCTTTTGTGATGGCCGCCACTCGTTCTGGACTGGCTTTAATTTGGAAGATTATTTTAGTGGTCGAGCTATTAGGGCGTAGTGATGGCATGGGTTATCAGCTACATTTGTTTTTTCAACTGTTTGATGTTGCCAGTATTTTGGCTTATACCATCGCCTTTATTGCAGTCATTCAATCCATAGAATTACTTATTTTGAAACCTCTGGATGCAAAAGCACTACGGTGGCGTCGATGACTGATATACATATTAATATCAAAGATAAAACCTACACCACAGCAGATAAACGTCAACACACTGCTATTGCAGATCTGCAATTGTCTTTACCTGAAAATAAATTTGTTTGCTTAGTCGGCCCTTCCGGTTGCGGAAAAACTACCTTACTTAATATTATTGCCAACTTAGATACTGACTACCAAGGTGAAATTGTATTAAATCAGCAACTGTTAACACCTAAAATTGGTTATATCTTTCAAAATCCTCGACTACTTCCCTGGCGGACAGTAAGAGAAAACATTGAATTAGTATTAGATCATCAATCGTCTGAAATGATTGATGCATTACTTGAGTCTATGCAGTTAACTGATGTGCAAAATGCATATCCAGAGCATTTATCACTAGGGATGAGTCGACGAGTTGCAATTATTAGAGCCTTTGCTATTAATCCTGATGTTTTATTAATGGACGAACCCTTTGTCTCTTTAGATGCACCCACTGCCCGTCATGTAAGAGATTTATTAATCAAACTATGGCAGCAACGTCC
>DAOWHF010000338.1:0-8395 GCA_030641565.1 Methylomarinum sp. | reverse complement strand
TGGAAATACCCTGCATTCAGAGCACATCATGAAAGACAAACAAGGTAATGACAAAGTCTTCTTCAGAGGGCGAGTCAGTCATTGCCGAGACTGTGAACTAAAAACCAAATGCATGAGAAACCCACAAGCTGCCGATCAAATTAACGGTAGAGGCCGTCAAGTCTCCTTCATCCTCAATAAAACTGGCACACCCTATACCGACTGGATGAAGATCAGAGTGGATAGCCAAAAAGGCAAACAAATCTACAGCCACCGAATGTCTGTAGTAGACAGATAATTGCTCCTGCATTATCTGCATTCACACCATCCATGGTGATTACCCCGTCTTTGGAAATGTCACCTCAAACAAAGGACTAAAGCGATTTAGCTTAAGAGGCAAAACCAAAGTTAATGCGCAATGGACATTATTCTGTTTGATACAGAATATAGAGAAACTGGCTAATTATGGAAAATTAGCGGCATAAAGTCAGAGGAATGTGGCCAAATGACCATAGAATCTTCGATAAATAGGCATTAAAGATTAGATGCACGAATCAAAAACAGGAAAGTATAGATGTTAGCCAATAAACTGGGCATAATGATAAAAAACAAAAAAATGATCGAGGGGCTGGGGTGAACTTCTATTTATGGGTTTTTCTACAGGCTCGTTATGCTCAAAAAAATATCACCTTGCACGGAAGTTCACTTATAAGTTAACATTTCTTGAATGAGAGAAATATTATTTTACAAAACTGAATCTGGTGAATGCCCTGTTGAGGATTTTTTAAATAGCTTGGATGGTAAACAAGCCCAAAAAGTAGCTTGGGTCATGCAAGTAGTTGAGGAGTTAGATAAAGTCCCAACAACATATTTAAAGAAATTAACAAACACCGATGATATATGGGAAATTCGAGTTCAAATCGGAGGTAATATTTTTAGGTTTCTAGGGTTTTTCGATAAGGGAAAATTCATTGTGTTAACAAATGGATTTCAAAAGAAAACACAAAAAACATCTAAATCTGAAATTCTTCTCTCAGAACAAAGAAAGCAAGATTATCTAGCGAGGAATAGATTGTGAGTGATTTAAAAAAATATATCTCAGAAAGAAAAGAACAAGATGAAATTTTTTCATTAAATTTTGATGAAGGTTATCAAGCCTTTAAAATTGGGGTGTTGCTGAAAGAAGCAAGAGAAAGCGCGGGGGTAACTCAGGAAGAATTAGCTTTCCGTCTAAGTACAAAAAAGTCAGCAATTTCAAGAATAGAAAATCATGCCGAAGATGTAAAACTTTCAACTATTGAAAAGATTGCTAGTTCTTTGGGGAAAAATGTTGAGATTCGTATATATTGAAATTAAAAGCATAACCCAACAATAAAGGGTCGGAGCCATTTTAGGTAGCAAAATAAAGTGAATTCAAGTTCAAAGCGCAACACTTTTAAAAAATAAAGCTGCGCCGCTTCGCTGTGCAGCTTTATTTTTTTCCGGATTTGTTTTTAAGGAATGTTAGCTCATAAAAATGATGGTAAATTATTTTAAATCATGGGCTATACTGCGGTTACGACACAACACTTATTTTTTGTATGGAATTAAGCTATGAAAAACCGGGCTAAGCCTTTCAAAATAATCATTTTATTGATGACTCTTTTATTTAGCTTGAAAGGGTATGCCTTAGAATTTCCTGATCGCCCTGATAATGCGGATTTTTATATTGATAAAGCCGGTATTATCAATGCAGAGGCGGCAACAGAAATCAATTTATTAGCATCCAAATTATTGCAGGAAGAACAAGTGGCATTGTTTGTTGTGACAATAACATCTCTTGCTGATTATGATGCGGCTGGCTATTCCATAGAGGGCTATGCTGCCGATTTGTTTGATGAGTGGGGGATCGGTTTTGAAGATAGAAATTATGGCATGCTGTTTTTGGTCTCAAAGAGGGATAGAAAAGCCAGAATAGAACTGGGTGCCGATTGGGATAGGTCCTATGACCGAACAGCAAAAGAGATTATGGATAATCTTATTATTCCAGCCTTTAAGAAAGATGAATATTCATCTGGTATTGCTTCCGGCGTTAAAGGTTTGGATGCAATGGCCAGGGGGCTTAGTTTGCCAAAACCTGAAGCGCCTTGGTGGTTTTTACCTGCAATTATTGTATCGATAATTGTTTTTATTGCATTAATCATTAACCTGTTTAAAACCGGACGCAGTGGTTGGGCGTGGGCGCTTATTGCTCTTTTAGGTTTAATTATATTTGCAATTTTGCGATCTTCCAACAGTGGTGGCAGTTCTGGTGGCTTTGGCGGTGGATCTTCTGGAGGCGGTGGGGCTTCAGGCTCTTGGTAACTAGATAGAGAAAATGACAATGAAAAAAGCAAGCAAGTATTTTTATGATGAACAAAAAACAATAATTGAAGAGGCTGTTTCTCGTGCAGAAAGAAATACCAGTGGTGAAATAGTTCCTGTTATTGCCAGTGTTTCCGGGCGTTATGATCGAGCCGAAGATGTTTTTGGCGTGCTTTTTGGAATGCTGTTATTAACTATTTCATGGTTGTATACTCAAGAATTGACACCGATAGCGGGTCAGTGGGAAGGCGAGATGACCACGGTTATCACTCTACCTTGTGCGCTAGCAATTATCTTTTTTGGTTTTATGCTAGGTGCACTACTGGCTTCTTTTTTTCCTGTATTACGTCTTATCTTTATCTCAAAAAAAGAAATGCAAGAAGATGTGGAGCGGAGCGCGCAACAAGCCTTTCATCAATTTCGGATACGTGGAACAGAAGGTGCAACAGGCGTTTTGATCTATATTTCTCTATATGAACAAAACGTAAGAGTATTAGGTGATGAAGTAATCAGTGCAAAATTAAAACAGGAAGATTGGGATAATGTCTGTAATCTTGTTGTAGAAGGTATGAAATCACGCGAACCTACAGAGAAACTGGTTGAAGCCATTGAACATTGTGGACAGTTATTATCAAATCATTTCCCAATCGCAGATGATGATCAAAATGAGCTTCCTAATAAACTTAACTTCATTGATTAAAAAAATTAAAGCCACAATCGTTCATTTATTCAAAACTAAAAGGGTTCGAAGCCGCAGCATTAAAGGGGGTAGAGTATATTAATTCTTTAATTGCCTCATCTATTCCTGATGCAGTTTTTCTAAGTTTGAATTGAGATGTGCAAATACCAGAAAAGCTTCTTTTTCTTTTTGTTTGTAAAATTAAAGTATTGTTCTCAAAGTGGGGTGTAAGCATGTCAGGAAGAATTGATTTTACGATGGGTATTAATACTCAAGGCGCGGTGCCTAAAAGAGATAGTGACAAAGGTCTTCGTATTTATATTGTAGGAGATTTTTCCGGTCGGTCTGATGATTCATGGGAGCAGCGCAAAATCAGAGGGATTGATATCGATAATTTTGATCAGGCGATGACTCAGATCATACCTGCACTAGAAATCGATTCCAGATTGACACTACAGTTCGAAGCCCTGGAAGATTTCCATCCTGATGCATGGCTGGAAAAAGTTCAGATAGTGGCTGATTTGCAGAAATTAAAAAGGGAGTTAAGCAATCCGAATACAGCCGCACAGGCAGCAGCGAAAATACTGGCCTCTTATAAGGGTGAAACAAAAGGTGATACACCTGTACAGCTAAATAAAGCTACAGAAAACCAAGAAGATATGTTGCAGCGCCTGCTGGGCAAAAAGTCTGAAAAAATAAGCGATCGACCGGATTCGGTGGACCAGTTTATTGATCAAATTATATCGCCTTATGTCAAAAAGGATGCTGACCCACAATATCAGGTTTTAATTGAAGTTATCGATTTAACAATAAGCAAATATTTGCGAACACTTTTGCATCGACCGGACTTTCAGAATCTGGAGGCGCTTTGGCGATCAACTGAAGCGCTTGTGAATGAAGAACTGGGTGACGATCAAAGTTTTTTTCTGGTGGATATTAGTCAAGTCGAGTTGATGCTTGAACTAAAAAAAGAGAGCAGCGCATTTGAGCAGAAATTGATGAGCCATGCTCAGTCCGGTGAGGGGGAGCAGGATATTTTGTTAATTGGAGATTATTGTTTTTCCGATAGTGAAATAGATAGGGACTTGCTAGTATTTTGTAGCAAATTGGCAAAAGCGTGTGATGGCTTTTTTCTGGGCGGTGCTAACAAATCATTGATTAAAAATTATATTTCCGGTGAATCCGAAAATGTCCAAGATTGGTCGCAATACCTTAATGATATTTGCGCAGACAGGGTTATGCTGAGCTATCCTCGTTATTTACTGAGACTGCCTTACGGCAATAAACGCGATCCGATAGAAGCATTTGAGTTTGAAGAATGCTCGGTTATTCCTCTGTCAGAAGAATTGCTTTGGGGGAATCCGGCATTCGTGTGTGCGCGTGTTCTCATAAGAACCAGTCAGGGACAAAAAGCAGAAGAGCATTTTTATTTCAACGATATCCCCGCTTTTTCTATTGATCAGGATGGGGAACAGGTGTTGCAACCTGGAACTGAAACATTATTGAACGAAACTCAAGCAAACGCTTTATTGTCGAAAGGCATCATGCCATTAATCGGATTTCGCCTGCGACAGGGCATCCGTTTAATAACTATATCAACCCTATCCGAACAATCGCAGCTTTTAGGTAAGTAATAATGCAAAAAAAGCCCGTTGATGGCCATAAACTATCATTAGTTCCAAGCTGTGATTCAAAGGACGGTTGCCGAACCAACAGAAAATGGGTTAGCCCAATACCGCTACCAGTCGCACTAAGCTTATCCAGTGATGACAAAGTCACGCAATAAATACTAACTCTAATCGGTTACAAAAAAAACTGGGAAAGAAAAACATTGGTCGTAGCCCGTATGGAGCATCGCGGAATACGGGAATAAACGTGCAATCCATCCTGTATTCCGCAATGCTCCATACATATCACTTTTTTTTATAAAAACATATTGAGATTGGTGTAATACCAATCCCATCATACCCAAACTGTCATTCCTAAGCGCGCTCAGCAGGAATCTATAACATGCGCATAGATTCCCGATTAGAGACTTCAGGAATGACGATTTTCAGCGACGATTGTATAGCGAGTTGATTTTTGTCTATAGCAAGACGCTGAAACAGACGCATAGCTGACTACATAACTGTTTTAGCAGGTGGTTGTTTAGTATAGGCATCATAGTACAGAGGTAACCGTTGTATCGTTAAAAATGAAAAAAACTGAACTAAGATCAAGCTGTCATGGCTAGCGCATAAGCAAGATTTTTTTGTACATGCTAATATTTACGCCGACTATCTAAAATGGCACGAAAAATATGTTGATTGTAGGAATTGGAGCGTCTACTGGTGGACTGGAGGCATTGAATTCATTGCTATCCAATTTGCCCGAACAGGAAGATGTTAGTTATATTGTCGTCCACCATATGTTAAAAGATAGTCCCCGCATATTGGTGGAGCAGTTATGCCAGCAAACTTCTTTGACTGTTGAGGAAGTTGTCGATGGCGTAGTCCCCAGGTCTGGTACTCTTCATCTTGCACCAAATGATTGTGATATTTTTCTGAGTGATGGCTGTCTCAGGCTAAAGCCAGCATCATCAACTAATTTTGTGCCCTGCATAGATCAATTCTTCACTAGTCTGGCCCAAGAACAGCAGTCACTTGCGATTGGCATTATTTTATCTGGCAATGGTCATGATGGCGCCTACGGTGTTCAGGCTTTACGACAAGCCGGTGGTGTTACCATTGCTCAGGATCCGGGTAGCGCCAGGTTTCCTGACATGCCACAGGCTGCAATTGAAATTGGTGGTGCTGACCTGACACTGTCGCCTCAACAAGCTGCAAAACAATTGCCTAGTATTGCTAAACGGTTGACTCTTGTTGCCTCGAGTGACACAAAGGTAGATATTAGCTCTATTATTGATGGCATTCATACAGCAACTGGCCTTGATTTTGTTAATTACAAACAAAGCACTATCAACCGTCAAATACAACGGCGTATGGCGATCCTGCAAATCGCCGACATTCAAGGTTATTGCGACTACATCAAGGCCAATCCACATGAATATTTTCATCTGTCTAATAACTTTCTGATTTGTGTTACTTCATTTTTTCGTAATAAACAATGCTTTAAAGCATTGAAACTGGCGCTGCAGGAAGTCATTAGAAATAAAACTCCAGGAGACGATATACGCATCTGGTCCCCTGGCTGTGCTACAGGTGAAGAGGTCTATTCCATTGTTATGTTGCTGGCCGAAGAACTCGGTGCCTCATTTGCCCGTTATAGAGTCCAAGTCTACGGCACTGATATTAATAATGATGCCATACAGATTGCTCGCAGGGGGATATACAGTGAAGCCTTGTTGGAACAGCTCCCAGAAACCTTGCGTGATAAATATTTTATCCGGCAGAAAACAGAATACTCTGTTTGTAAATTATTAAGGGAACGGGTGATTTTTTCCCGTCAGGATCTAATAAAAGATCCTCCTTTCATTCGCCTGGATCTGATTAGTTGTCGTAATTTGCTAATCTATCTTAACCAGACCTTACAGGAAAAAATACTGAGTGTTTTTCATTACTCTTTGCGCGATAACGGTGTGTTGTTTCTAGGAAAGGCCGAATCGTTATGGAGTTTGAATGATGCCTATACTGAACTGGACAGGAACAGCAAATTATTTATAAAAAACAGCAATCGAATTATACGTCCTGAACTCAGTGCAAGGCAGTCCAGTCAGTTTAGTTCACCACAGCTTGAATTTCACACAGCAGCTACAGAACAAAGTTATAAAAACCTGGGACTTAACAAACTGGTAGAAAGTTTTTCTCCACCTAGTATTCTAACGACTCGGGACGGCCGCATTCTGGAGTTTTTTAATCATTGTGATGATGTCATCAAGATCCCGCAAGGCAAAGCTGACTTTAACTTGTATTCAATCATAGATCCTGCCCTTAAAAATGAATTAAAAGCTTATTGTTGCCGTGCTCTAAGTAATAAAGAAGAAGTTGCCGGTCATATTATTGAGTTACCCTCTAGTTCAGAAAAGGATCAATGCAGACTTTTAATAAACCCTGTATCACATCCTCAACATAATGAAAAATTGCTGTTAATTTCCTTTCAGTTTTTCAAAGCACCCGAAATCAAAAGTAATGGCAAGATAGAGGATGAATGTTATCGAGACATACAGCATGAACTACAAGCCACCCGGGAAACCTTACAAACAGTTACCGAAGCACTGGAGTATTCGGATAATCAACTGCAAACCTTGAATGAAGAAGCGCAAACTAGTCATGAAGAATTGCAATCTTCCAATGAAGAGTTGGAAACTTCCAACGAAGAACTACAATCAATTAATGAAGAGTTGACTCTGGTTAATGATGAATTATTTAAGAAAACCGATGAGTTAACCACGGCCAATGATGATCTTAATAATATTTTGGATAGTCTTCAGAAGGTCGTCTTGGTGGTTGACCAACAATTAACTATCAGCCGCTATAATAAAACGAGTAAAGAATTTCTGAATATTATTCAAACTGACATTCCTTACAGTTTGACAGCATTAGATAGCATATTCTGTAATGACCGACTCATTTATCACACCCAACAAGTTATTAAACTAAAACAAAGTTATCAGCAAAAACTGACTTATCAGGGGCGACATTATCAACTCAATATTTATCCCTATATCAGTCGCAATGAGGACAAAGTTACTGGTGCCGTACTAAGCATTCTGGATATCACTAAACAATATCAATCAGAACAACAAGTCAGATTGTCAGCGAAAGTATTTGATGCAGCCAACGAAGCGATTATTATTACTGATCAGCAAAATAATATTCTTTCTGTTAATCCTGCTTTTAGTCAGATTACTGGTTACCAAGAAGAGGAGGTAGTAGGAAAACACCCCAATATGCTCCGTTCCGGTCGCCATGACTTGCAATTTTATCAAGATATGTGGCTGAAAATACAACAGGATGGATTTTGGCAAGGAGAAATATGGAATCGTCGAAAAAATGGTGAAATCTATCCTGAATGGTTGTCTATTTGTACCGTCAAAGATGAAAATGGCACAATCAACAAATATATTGGTGTTTTTAGTGATATCAGTGAATCGTACAAAACCCAGCAGATTATTCTTAAACAGGCGAATTACGATTCGCTGACATGCCTACCTAACAGAAACCTCTTTTACGACCATCTGGAACAGGCTATAAAAAGTGCTCGACGTGCGGGTAGCCTATTGAGTGTGATGTTTATTGATCTGGATGGATTTAAGGATATTAATGATGCGCTGGGGCATTCTCATGGTGATATGGTTTTACAACAGGTCGCTGAGCGTATGAAAGAAATATTCAGAGACGTAGATACTCTCGCACGCTTTGGAGGTGATGAGTTCACCGTGTTGTTGACTGATTT
>DAOWHF010000313.1:0-5071 GCA_030641565.1 Methylomarinum sp. | reverse complement strand
TGGAAAGTTTAAAGACTCACGGTAAAGTTGTTGGGGTGATTTCACATGTTGAAGGTGTGCGTAAGCGGATTAAAACACAGATTGAAATGATAAAAAAACCTAACGGGTTAAGTGAGTTGAAGCAAGTGTATTGATTGCTTGGAATTCTTGAAGAAGTGTGACGGGGTCGTTATTTTTTACTGTATAATCAATCTCTTTAGAATGCAGTCCCATTCAGTCTAAGTAAGCATGTATACAACGTTTTTTAATCTTACAAAAAAACCATTTTCACTGACCCCTGACCCCAGTTTTCTCTATTTAAGTGAAAAACATAAGAAAGCCTTAACAACACTTCAGTATGGCTTGGTTAGCCAGGCTGGTTTTACTGTTGTTACGGGAAAAATTGGCTCAGGAAAAACCACGCTAGTACGAAGCGTATTAAGCAAATTAAAGGAACAGCGCGAGGTTGGTTTAATCACCAATACACACAGTGAATTTGGTGATTTACTTACTTGGATTTTAGGCGCTTTTAATATTCAATCTGATGCCAAAAATAAAGCTGACCGATATAAAGTCTTTGTTGATTTTATTATGGAAAAGAATAGGGTGGGCCGGCGCGTTGTCTTAATCGTTGATGAAGCTCAAAACATGGATATTCAGACGCTGGAAGAGTTGCGCCTACTTTCTAATATTAATATCAATCAAGATATCATGTTACAGCTGGTTCTGGTCGGGCAACCGGAACTGCTTGATAAGCTGAATAAACCAGAACTCCTACAATTCTCGCAACGTATTTCTATTGAATATCATTTGCAAGCATTGAGTTTTGAAGAGACCGAAGAATACGTTAATCATCGATTAAAAATAGCGGGGAGCAAGAAGAAAATTTTCCTCACATCCGCTTGCGCAGCTTTATATTATTATTCCGGTGGAATCCCTCGGTTAATAAACAACCTAAGTGACATGGCGCTGGTATTCGCTTTTGCATCAGAAAAAAAGACCATTAACTGGAAGATTATTTTAGATGTTATTAAAGAACGTTCAACAGGTGGTATAAAACACTTTGAGAATAAAGTACTGTTAACAGATGATGTTCTCGGGCGAGCGGCAGAAGCCGAAAAAATCCGCCGTACCTTGCTTGAATCAACCGGTGTGGATATTTCAAAGACGATGTAATTTTCGGATAATACTGGCTTAAATATGCTGTTATGCATATCCGACAGCTTCTTTGATGCTCATCACAGCTACTCATTTTTATTTACTAAAGAATTTAACTCTGATCTCGATTTTTTAGGCTATGTCACCGTTAAGTGTTGAATCTTTAAATATTTTGATCTATTAAAAGCCCTCCCCTGCAAGAGAGGGCTTTAAGAGCTAATGTAAGCTTTACTGATCTGGCTTGTATATCGATGCATCTATTGGCCAATGATTTGATGATTAAATACCAGGCAGGAGAAATTGCTGTCGCAAAAGAAGGGCTGGGTGAGTTACGAACAGCTGTTGAAAAAATAACTATGATTTTAAAGCAGCATGAATAACAGAATAATCATTACATTGATTGCATGGTTACCATCTAACATGTTATTAAAGAACTCAGGTTTGATTTTTCTACTACCCTATTGTTAGTTAATTCTATGGAAAACTTTCATATTCTTTATCTGGATAATAATGCCTTTTTAGGCAGTCAGGTCAAAATGCGACTTGAATGGAAAGGTTACCAGGTTTCGTCTATGGATAATGAAGGCGAGTTTTTAACAAATATACGGCATCAATTATACAATCTTTTAATCATTGATTTCTTAACGCCTAGGCCGAATGCTTTTTCATTACTTGAACACTTAAAACAGCAAAATATTACCTTACCCACGATAGTTGTAAGTGATGATAAGGACTATAGCCAAGTAATTAACGCAATGCACCTAGGCTGTATGGGTTATGTGGTAAAAGAACCCTTAATCCAAAATTTTGTTGAGCAGATCAACCTTAGCATTTTTCAAACGTTTGAAAAGCTGCAATATCATAAAACAAGCGCTGGCGAGGATAACAATCTTCCCATTCATACCACAAAAATACAGCCTGTTGCCACATCGAATTGGGAATATTTTCTCACTAATGAGCTTGTGCAATGGCTACCTCCACAAAAGACAACAAAAACTACTTTACCCTATGATGAATTCACGGCAAGAATTCATCCAGAAGATTTAGCTATGGTTAAAACTCAAAACAATATTTGTTTGTTTTCTCAGCAACCCGTTGAATATAGTTTTCGCTATTTATCTGATAACAATCAGGAAACCAAATTTCACACCCGAATAAAAGCTGAGGTTGACAGTAATGGTGTTGTAAAGAGGTTATATGGACAACTGCAAACGTATTCTTCACAACAACTTACAGATCAAAATCTACGTCTCAAGTTGTCTTTTTTAGATAATACAGTTGATGCAGTTTTTATTACGGATGCTCAAAAACGGATTATTTCAGTCAATAAAGCATTTGCCGCAATCACTGGTTATTCAGAGCAGGACATTTTAAAAAAATACACAGACATTCTTAATATAGAACAGTATGATGCGGTGTTTTTTAATAAAGTAGCTGCGGAACTAAAGAATAGATCTTATTGGCAGGGTGAAGTTTTAATTCGCCATTGTAATGGCCATTCTATTCCTGTTTGGCAATCCAGCTACATATTAAAGGATGCAGCAGGTAACATGACTCAATCTATTTCAGTGCTTAAAGACATCAGTCAACAAAAAGCCTACGAAGAAACAATTAAGTTTCAGGCCAATTATGACTCTTTAACTCAATTGCCTAATCGCACATTGTTTCTAGATAGATTGACTAATATTATAAAACGGACAGAACGGAATAACGGCAAATTTGCATTAATGCTTTTAGACCTGAATAAATTCAAATGGATCAATGATACCTTGGGTCATCATGCAGGCGATATTCTTCTTCAGGAAACGGCTAAAGTTTTGCAGGCGGCTGTCAGGAATTCTGATACTGTTGCCCGATTAGGGGGGGATGAATTTTCAATTATTGTCTCTGAACTGGAAAAAACAACGGATGCTGAACTGATTGTTAGAAAAATCTTTAACGCATTCAAACAGGCTATATTTATTGATCAACAGGAAGTTTATATCTCTGGCAGCATCGGCATCACTATTTTCCCTGATGATGGCAATGAAATAGATACGCTACAGAAGAATGCGGACAGTGCTATGTATATAGCTAAAGGCAATGGTCTTAACAGCTACTATTATTATACTCAGGCTTTACAGCAAGAAGCCGAAAAACGCCTAAAACTGATTGATGATATGCGCTCAGCAATAACTAATCAGCAGTTTACCCTGCATTATCAACCTATAATAGATATTGAAACTAAAAAGGTAGCCAGCGCAGAAACCCTTTTACGTTGGAATCATCCGCAAGAGGGAAATATTCCGTTAAATGATTTTATGTTAATTGCAGAAGAAAGCGGTTTGATTCGAGAAATTGGCAATTGGGTCATAGAAGAAGTTGCAGCTAATATGCAGAGTTGGGCAGCTAGAGGATTGCCATCCCTTCATATTTCATTGAATCAATCTGTCGCCCAATACAGTTTGTCTGAATGTCATGTTAAATGGCTGGATATTCTAAAAAAGAAACAAATATCACCTCGCAGTATTACTTTCGAAATTTCTGAAAAAGTTTTTTTCGAAGAAAAAAATAATTACCTGAATAGTATAGAAAAATTAAAAAAGGAAGGTATACAGATTTCTCTGGATAGTTTTGGCACTGGTTATTCTTCCTTAAGTTACCTGAAGAAATTTCCAGTAGATGTGATAAAAATTGATCGTTCTTATATTCACACTATGATTGACGACCCCACCAATGCCATACTGGTAGAAACTATTATTCTTCTAGCCAACAAACTGGGGATTAAGGTTATTGCAACCGGCGTTGAAAACAAGGAACAATTGGCCTTGCTAAAGCAACAATGCCGTTATGTTCAAGGCTATTATTTTAGTAAGCCCTTGCCTTTATCTGAATTTGAAGCGTTTATGGAAATACAGAACCGGAGTAGCTTTTGAACCTAACCAAGCTGTTGATATTTAGAAGACAATGTGCGTTTTGGAGCACAATAAGGTTGCTTTCAAGTGTGTGATTTTGTATTGAGCGTAAATTTATCTACCTGTTATCATCATGATATATAAGCACTTTTCCGGGCGCAAGGTTACGCAGATTCTTGCTGTATTCTGCATTTCGAAATCTATAGGTGACTAAAAAACACTTAATACTGATGGTATTATTACCGTATGAAACTATTTTTAATGTTGTTTATTTGTTGTTTATTTTCACAACAACTCTTAGCCAAAAAACTCTATAAATATAAAGATCAGCAAGGGCACTGGCATTATTCGGATAAACCACCTGAAACTAAGCAGGAAGTAGAAGTCAGGCAAATGAAAGCAGGGCGTAAGCGATATATTTGGCTGGAGAAAACAGGGGATAAACACCATCCTAGATATTTTGCTATAAATAATTATCATGGGCCGGTGGAAATCGAAGCTGTTTTAAAGAAAGCGAATAATGCACAGACTAAACCTGCATTGCCTAAGCAGTTTATTGTCGAGCCGGGACAATCTGAGGCCTTATTTGAGGTAGGCGCGATTAATGAATATAGGTCGTGGGGCTACTCATTACAATATCGCTATAACATTGGTAGTCCTTTAGCCGTTCATGATCAGCAAGCGGTTTATTTACCTCCTTTTGCCATGCATTCGCAATTCCAAATAACACAGTCATTTGGTGGTCAGTTTAGCCATACCGGCGAACAAAGTAAGTATGCAGTTGATATAGCAATGCCTGTTGATTCGCCAGTACATGCGGCTAGATCAGGTGTTGTAATTGAAGTAAATAATGATTTTTTTAAAAATGGTCTAACTCAAGCCTATAAAAGTCGAGCCAATAGTGTTCGGATTTTACATGAAGATGGTACGATGGCTATCTATGCTCATTTGGCTTTGGAAAAAGCAGAAGTCTACCCTGGGATGCAGGTTTCAGCAGGGCAGTTGATAGGGTATTCAGGTAATACAGGTTATTCAACCGG